>JABJAS010000018.1 GCA_018666055.1 Halieaceae bacterium
ATGATGCTGGCTGATCAGGGTGCCGATGTGGTGAAGGTTGAGCCGCTGCACGGCGAGCAGATGCGGCATATTGGACCGAAGGTGAACGAGATCACACCGGCGTTCTTCTCCTGTAACCGAGGTAAGCGCTCGATAGCGCTCGATCTGAAATCTGATGCGGGTCGTGCTGTTTTGATGAAGCTGGTGGAAAGTGCAGACGTGCTGATTCAGAACTTTCGACCCGGTGCGATGGAACGTATGGGCTTTTCGGAGCCGGTTCTCAGAGAGCGTAATGACAAGTTGATTTATGTCTCCATTAGCGGATTCGGCGAGGCGGGGCCCTATGCCCACAAGCGTGTCTACGACCCCGTAATACAAGCACTGTCGTGTGCTGCCGACATTCAGGCAGATCGGGCCACGGGTCGGCCGCAGATGTTCCGCATTATCGCTGCGGATAAAGTGACCGCACTGACGGCTGCACAAGCCATTAGTGCTGCGTTGTATGCGCGCGAACGCACCGGTGAAGGGCAGCATGTTCGTCTGTCGATGCTGGATGCGATGCTGAGCTTTTTTTGGCCGGAGGCGATGGCGGGTTTAACCTTTGCCGAGAAAGAATTTGATGTGACGCCGTATCAGGGTGCGATGGATCTTGTCTTTGAAACTCAGGATCGTTTTATTACTGCCGGAGCGATCTCTGATAGTGAATGGGCGGGGTTGTGTCGCGCCATACAGCGGGAGGATTTGATCGAGCACCCGCATTTTAAAGATGCGACCGATCGGATGACGCACAACGTTGAACGCAAGGCGATCATGGCGGAGGAGATAAAAAAATGGGCCAGCGATGAGATACTGGCTCGGTTCGATGCGGAAGAAGTGCCCTGCGCACCGATTATTGACCGCTCGGAGCTACTCGATCATGAGCAAGTGAAGACCAATCACTCGGTCGAGCGGCTGCAGTTTGAGGGGTTTGGCGAGGTCCGTCAGGCGCGACATCCCGCTCAGTTCGAGCGCACTCCAGCCGCGGTGTCACGGCCCGCTCCTCAGCTGGGGGAGCATGGTAGAGATATCTTGGCTGCGCTAGGCTACGGCGAGAGTGAGATAGAGCAACTGATAAGCCATGGAACGGTGAGGAACTGATTAGAGGGGTGGCAATCGTGAAGCCAGTTTGTTTGGTGATTGGTGCGGGAGCAGGTATTGGCGGCACCGTAGGGCGCAAATTTGCTCAGGAGGGTTACCACGCCGCGTTGTGTCGTCGAAGCGACGCTGCCGGATTAGCGGCCATGTCTCGGTCGTTTGAGGACGAGGGATTATCGGTCAGCGGCTACCTCACAAACGCAGCCGAACCGGGTGCGCTGGAACAATTAGTCAGTGATGTAGAGCAGGTGGGACCAATTGACACGATGGTCTACAACTTGGGCGCGCAAATAGGGAATCGATCGCTGGAAAAAACCTCCCTCAAAACCTTTGAGTTGGGCTGGCAAATTGCGTGCTTTGGACTATTCCGATTGGCTAAGGTCTTGGTGCCCTTGATGGCAGCGCGGGGCAAGGGAACCCTCTTAGTGACCTCTGCAACCTCGGCCATGCGGGGCAATGCAGGGCAACATTCGCACGCTGCCGCGATGGCGGGTCGCAGGCTGCTATGCCAAACCTTGAATGCTGAATACGCGTCACAAGGCATTCATGTTGCGCACATCGTTGTCGATGGTGCGGTTGATGCGCCTGATACGTTGGGAAAAATGCTGGGTGAGGAGGCGTTTGCCGCGCTGAGAAATGCGCGTGGCAAAGAGCATGACGGTTTGTTGTTGCCAGAAAAAATCGCTGAGACGTACTTTCATTTAGCTCAGCAGCATCGCTCGGTGTGGACCCATGAGTTAGATCTGCGGGCTTACTCAGATTTGGCTTGGTGGAACCATTCAGTGGATCTACTCTGAACGCGGTCTGACCATCAGATCAATGATATGACGCACTACGCGTCAGGAGGCTCGGCAATGGGATTTACCACTACCCCCTCAGGGGCCAGCTGTGGTGCCACCATTGATGGCGTGCAGTTGCATGAGCCACTCTCCTCAGACCTAATCTCTGAGTTGCGTGCGCAATGGATTGAGCACAAGGTGCTTGTTTTTCCAAGGCAGCAGCTGACGCCATCACACCTGGTTGCGTTTAGTGAGCAGTTTGGAGAGATTGGAGAGGACCCTTTTTTTGGTCATATCGATGAGCACCCTAAAGTCGCGGCCGTGCAGCGAGATGCCCTAGAAAAGACCGCGATTTTTGCTGAGATATTCCATAGTGATTGGAGCTTTTTGGGCGTGCCGCCCGCTGGCACGGTGTTGTATGGGGTCACCATTCCACCGATGGGTGGGGAAACATTATTTGCGGATCAGGTGGCGGCCTACCAGCAGTTGCCCGACGATCTGAGAGATCAGGTTGAGGGCCTCGTGGCGATTCACTCTGCAGCGCTTGGCTATGCACCAGATGGCGCCTATGGTGAAGATGACCAGGCATTGGGACGCAGCATGAAAATCCTTCCTAGCGAGCGAGCACGTGAGTCGCATACGCATCCCTTCGTTCGAACGCATCGGGAGAACGGCAGCAAAGCTTTGTTCTCTTCTGCCGCCTATATCACCGGGTTTGAGGGGATGGCGCGTGAAGAGAGCGAGGCGCTATTGATGTCTCTGTACGCTCACCAGACCCAGCCCGAGTTCATTTATACCCATCGATGGGAGGCGGGCATGGTGGTGATGTGGGATAACCGATCGTTACTCCACGCGGCTACCGGCGGTTACGACGGTCACGCTCGGCTGCTTCATCGCACAACCATTGCCGATACCCAGTTTTAAGCACGAGTTTTGTACTGCCGAATTAGAGCACTTGATGAAGCGCATCAAGCATGGCGTTAGGGGCTTCAACCATGATCGTATGGCCCGCTCCGGGGAGTACCTCAACCTTTGCTGAGGTTAGCGCTGACTGAAGTCCCTGCGTGCTGCGGACGGGAGTGAGCCTGTCTTCAGCACCGAGCAGCAAGAGAGTAGGGCATGTCACTCGACTCGCTTGTTCAATGCCCGATTGGTAGTCGTTGCAGGCTCGCATATCGTGAAACAAAACGTCCGGCCCAGACTGCTCATAAAGCCTGAGCGTATTGCCAATCATCCAAATACCTGAACTGCGGTTCCCGCCAAACTGGTGCCGCTTACTAAACCCCCACTGAGTGAGCATGTCGAAGGCCGAATGATCATTCGCCTTGGCAGCATCAAGGATGGCGTCTGAAACGGGCATGGGCGAGGTCGTACCGACCAACGCAATGGCCCGGATGCGACTGGCGTGGGCGGCAGCGCTTTCCAGCGCGATGAGGCTACCGAGGCTGTGGCCGACTAATGCCGCTTGCTCAATGTTGAACGTGTCGAGCACCGTGATAACCCAATCGGCCATCGTCTCAATGGTGGCTAATGGCGCGCCACCAGAGCGACCATGGCCGGGCAAATCCACCGAGATGACGTTATTACCATGCCGCGCAAAATGTCGACTGGCTAACGTCCAAACGCAGTGATCCATCCCCGAGCCGTGAATGAAGACGATGCTGGGTTTTGCCGGATCGATCTCACGGGAGTTGGTATAGCAATAAACGTCGTGCTCATTGACAGTGATCATCATGAGCGGCTGCCTCCAGCCGCTTTCCCTGCGGCGCGCAATCCCTGTTTCAGGTCTGCGATCAGGTCTTTGGCGTCCTCTAGCCCTATCGACAGTCGGATCGTACCCTCGCCAATCCCACCGGCTGCGAGGGCCTCAGCATCCATACGATGATGGGTAGTGCTAGCGGGATGAATCACCAGCGACTTGGCGTCACCGATATTGGCCAAATGCGAGAAGACATTGAGTGCGTCAACAAAGGCAATGCCCGCTGGACGACCACCGCTTAAGTCGAAGCTGAAAACGGCGCCACAGCCCTTTGGCAAGAGCGTTGCGGCCAGCGACTGATCGGGATGTCCGTCTAGCTCGGGATAACCGACGCGGTCGACCTGTGGTTGCGCCATTAAGAAGTCGACGATCTCACGCGTGTTGTCGACGTGCCGATTCATCCGCACGCTCAGTGTTTCAATGCCTTGCAAGATGTGGAAGGCGGAGGTTGGTGCCATACAGGCGCCAAAGTCACGCAGACCCTCTTTTCGGGCCCTTTGAATAAAGGCGGTGGGACCAAACTCCTCAGTGAAAATCAGGTTGTGAAAGCCCTCGTAAGGCTCTGTTAATGTAGGGAATTTACCAGAGGCTTCCCAGTCGAAATGGCCGCTGTCGACCAGCAGTCCACCGATCACAATACCGTGTCCACTGAGAAACTTGGTGGCGGAGTGCTGAATGATATCGGCACCCAGTTCAAAGGGTTTAATGAGGTACGGCGTCGTGAACGTTGAATCCACCATCAGTGGCAGACCTGCCTGATGCGCAACGTCAGCGATGGCGGGGATATTCAGTACGTCGAGCCCTGGATTACCCAGCGTTTCACCAAAAATGAGCCGCGTATTGTCTTGAATCGCCGAGGCGAATGCCTGTGGATCGCGTGGATCAACAAAGGTGGTCTCAATGCCAAAGCGGGGCAGGGTGTAAGCAAATAAATTATGGCTTCCTCCGTACAGGGCAGCAGAGGCGACAATGTGGGAGCCAGCTCCCATCAGAGTGATGATGGCTAGATGCAGCGCCGCTTGTCCGCTGGCGGTAGCAATCGCGCCCACGCCTCCCTCTAGTGCGGCGATACGCTCCTCCAACACCGCATTAGTCGGGTTGCTGAGTCGAGAGTAAACGTGTCCTGCTCGCTCAATGTTAAAAAGCGATGCGGCATGATCCGAGTCCGGAAAACAAAAAGACGCCGTTTGATAGATCGGAGTGGCTCTGGCGCCCGTTGCAGGATCAGGCTGAGCGCCTGCATGCAGAGCCAGTGTGTCGAGACCTGGATAGTCCGATGCTGCCATGGCAGTGTTCCTCTTGTTAATGGGGCAACTAGATACTGAGCCCGCCGAGCTTGGTCTCGAGGTACTCTTCGATGCCTTCGCGGGCGCCTTCTCGACCCAATCCGCTTTCCTTCATGCCGCCGAAAGGCGCAGCGGCGCTGGTGGGGTTGATATCGTTGATGCCAATGATACCAAACTGTAGTTGCTCAAACGTCCGCAGTGCGCGGGATAAGTTCTGCGTGTAAACGTAGGCCGCCAAACCATACCGCGTATCGTTCGCCATCGCGATAACGTCATCGTCATCGTCAAATGGCACTGCAGCGGCAACGGGGCCAAATG
>JABJAS010000174.1 GCA_018666055.1 Halieaceae bacterium
AATCAAGCTCAGCATATTCGCTCGAGGAAAAGAAAAACTGGAGAGAACGACTGATTTGCGATTCAACCGCGTCGAGGAAAGGCGCTAACACCGCCTCTTCATAATCGTCAGGCTCACAACCATCGGGTAAACCGCCCTGCTTCTTCGCACGACCGGCTTCTTCGAAAGAGAGTCCGTAGCGACTCATAATATCTTCCGTCAGCTGCATACCACCAAATAAGTGCTCTCGGGTGTAAATCGATTCGTCGCCTGCAAAGACCGACAGCGTCGTCATACTGGCGCCGATATCCACCATCCCAACCGCGTGATGCTGTCCCGCCGGCAGCTGGCTCGTGAGCAAGGTCATCGCGCGCTCCCGAGCGAACACCTCAATATCCATGATGACCGGCGTCAACCCTGCTATTGCCAGGGCACCAACACGAGATTCAATCGTCTCTTGACGACAAGCAGCCAGCAAAACATGAACGTGGTTGTCTTGGCCTGATATCGGCCCTAACGCCTCAAAATCCATTGCCACTTCGTCTAACGGATAAGGGATGTACTGATCAGCCTCTAAAGTCAGCTGCGCCTCGATATCTTCCTCGGATAGCCCCGCTGGCATCGCAATCGTTTTGGTAATGACCGCGGAGCCCGAAACCGCAGCGACCGCGCGCCGAGCCTTGGTGCCAGAACGGCCCACTAAGTCACGAATGACTTCCGCGACAAGCTCGGCATGATTCACGGTCTTCTCAATAACGGCTTCGGGAGGGAGTGGCGCAACAGCGTAACTTTCTACGCGATAATCGACGCCTTTGCGGCTTAGCTCCAACAGTTTTACCGTCGTCGAGCTGATATCGATGCCCACCAATGGGGGCACCTTGCCAAAGCCTAGTTTTGTCAACACGATTCAATCCTTTGAGTGTGTCGATAGCCCAGTCCAGAGCTAAAGTTCTGTCACCACCCTAACACGCCCTGATTTCGAATTTAAGTCTAACCAGAATCGGTAAAAGGTCACTTAATACCGTGTGCAATGTGAAAACCCTACAGAAGCGCTGATAGGTTTCCCTTATAGTTTCACCACTTGCCCACCGGCCCCTGCGATAGACAGCCGATCGGCTTGTCTCGGCACTAACAGCTCGGAGATCCCAGCGTGGTAAAAGCCAGAAAACTCATGCAATACGCGGCGTTGCTCGCCAGCGTGGGAGTTTGGTGGCTGGCAGGACTCTACCTTTACCTGAGCCCTAATCTTCCGGAAGCCGATACGCTACGCAATATCACCCTGCAAACGCCCATGCGGGTCGTCAGCAGAGAGGGCGCACTCATTGGCCAGTTTGGGGAGCAGAAAAGAAAACCCCTCCAATTTGACCAAATCCCGCAAAGCTTTATCGACGCGCTGCTGGCCGCAGAGGATGATGGTTTTTTCAACCATTCCGGTATCGAGCCGCTGAGCCTAGGCAGGGCCATATCAGAGCTGATACTCACAGGTAAAAAGGGCAGCGGTGGCTCAACGCTCACTATGCAGGTTGCGCGCAACTACTTTCTCTCTCTTGAGCGAACCTTCTTGCGCAAATTCAACGAAATTTTACTGGCACTAGAAATCGAACAAACGCTGTCTAAAGCTGAGATTTTTGAACTCTATGTCAATCGCGTGTTCCTGGGGCACCGGGCCTACGGATTCGAGGCGGCCGCCGAAACCTACTACGGCAAACCCCTTGCCGACCTCAGCCTGGCGCAACACGCCATGCTGGCCGGCATACCCAAGGCACCCTCCCGCAATAACCCCCTGAGCAACCCCGATAAAGGCAAAATTCGGCGCGACTGGATTTTGGGCCGAATGGCCAGCCTCGGCCAGATCACAGAAGCCGAAAAGATCGCGGCACGCAATACGCCCGTGAGCGCAGGCTTTTTTGGTCAGGTAGTCGAGGTGGATGCCGATTATGTGGCCGAAATGGTCCGTCAGGAGATGGTCGAGCGTTTTGGCAATGCGGCTTACAACGATGGATATGTGGTCTTCACCACCATCGACGCAGACATGCAGCAAGCGGCACACGACGCCCTATTAAAAGGTTTGCGCACCTATGACTGGCGCCACGGCTGGCGCGGACCTGAGCGCCGTTTAGCCCCGCGCGAAGGAGAGACTGCGGAAGAAGCGCTGGCCCGCTGGCATGAGGCGCTGCGCGCGATGCCGACGATCGCTGAACTGCCGCCCGCTATTGTGACCGAGGTCAGCGAGACCGGCGTGACCGCCCTCATCAAGTCTGGCGAGGACATTTTAGTCTCCTGGCAGGATAATCTCGCCAAGGTGCGTCGTTACCGCTCAGTCAATCAAACCCGTGCACCAGAAAAGACCGCCGCCGATTTATTGGCCCCGGGAGATTTAATCCGAGTTCATTTAGTCGAAGGGCAATGGCGCCTAACGCAAGTACCGAAAGCGCAATCTGCACTGGTGTCGTTGGATCCCAAGCATGGTGCCATTCGCGCGCTGGTCGGCGGCATGGGCTTCGAACTGTCTAAATTTAATCGCGCGACACAAGCGCGGCGGCAGCCCGGCTCTAACTTCAAACCGTTTCTTTATGCCAACGCCCTCACTCGGGGCATTACCCCGTCAACAGTGATCAACGATGCGCCGGTCGTTCTGGACAACCTAGCGGCGGGAGAGATCTGGCGCCCAGAGAATGACAGCGGTAAATTCTATGGCCCCACTCGGCTGCGGGAAGCACTGGCATTTTCCCGTAATCTGGTCTCTATTCGGGTGTTACAGCGCGTCGGCGTGCGGACCTTCATCGACTTTGTGGAGGGCCTTGGCTTCGATACCGAGGGCATGCAAGCAAACCTCACTCTGGCTTTGGGAACTCATGCCTTTACGCCGCTCGATATCGCAACGGGTTATTCCATTCTCGCTAATGAGGGCTTCAAAGTAGAACCTTGGCTGATCGACCGTATCGAGAATGCGAAAGGCGACATCGTCTACGCTGCCGATCCCCTCGTGGCCTGCCCCGAGTGCACGAATACCCAGCTAGCAGAGAGCGAGATGACCCGCATGGAGGATATCTTAGGTACCGCGGTACCGGAGGTGCGTGCCGCGACTCGTGTCATGGACCCGAGGGTGGCGTACATCATTGCTTCCTTTTTACGAGAAGCCATACAGCGCGGCACCGGGCGCAGAGCAAAAGTACTGGAGCGAACCGATATTGGCGGTAAAACCGGCACCACTAATGGCCCAAGAGATGCTTGGTTCTCTGGATTCAACGGTGACTTAGTCACGACGACTTGGCTGGGGTTCGACGACTACAGCCCACTGGGCCGACGAGAATTCGGTGGCACAGCCGCCCTGCCCATTTGGATCGACTTCATGCGCGAAGCCTTGCCGTCACCACAACCCGATGCCCCCATGCCACCTGGCATAGTGCGGCTCAGCGTCGATCGGGACTCCGGGTTGCGAGTGCAAGGTAGCCCCAGCAATAGCGTCATGGAATATTTTTTAGAAGAATCACTGCCAGACTGGGGTGACGATGCGAGTGAGCCAATTGACACCGAAACGCTAGAGGGGATTTTTTAGGGCAAAAAAAAGCCGGCACAGCCGGCTTTTCAAACAATGCTTCGATTACTTCGAGAGGCTTCGCCCACCGAATCGCTTGTTAAACCGATCCACTCGACCCCCTGTATCGACAATTTTCTGCTTGCCGGTATAGAAAGGGTGACACTGGCTACACACATCTAAGGAGATGTCTTCGCTTAGGGTAGACCGAGTCTTTATCTCGTTACCACAGCTACATCGAGCCGTTATTTCGCCGTACTGTGGATGAATATCAGCTTTCACGCCAACCTCCAATAATCTTGTTGGGTGCAAAAAAGAGGGCGGATAATACCAGAGCCTCCACCGATAGCAACATGGAATACGCCCACTCCCCCGCTTTAGTACACTAGGGACCGTTAAGACGCATATTGAGTTCAGCTTGACCGACACCGCTCAAAACATCCCCCACGATCAGACGGTCTGGCGCTGTGCTGTTCCGACACCGTTGAGGCGACTATTTGATTATCTGCCACCGGAAGGTTGGTCGGGCGATATTGAGCCGGGCAGCAGAGTGCGCGTCCCTTTTGGGCATCGCACACTGGTTGCCATCGTGGTGAGTCTGGCCAAAACATCTGACCTGCCCTCGACACGACTGCGTCAATGCGCCGCTGTCTTAGATATCAAGCCACTGTATTCCTCATCACTTAAGCAGTTAGTACAGTGGGCCGCCGAGTACTATCAGCATCCGGTCGGTGAAGTGTGGCCCTTGGCGTTGTCACCCGGTGAACGGCGGGGTCATTCTGAGCGCCCCCTGGGCAGTCCCGGTATCAAACTCACGCTGCGAGGCTCTGGTTTGGCACCTAACACGCCCCATGGCGCGCCAAAACAAGCAGGTTTGATCAACTTATTGCGAACAGACCCGCTAAAACTAGACAAAGCCAGGGCCTTGGGTTTCCAGCGATCGGTGATCAACGCGTTGATCGAAAAAGACCTCATTGAAACCTGTGAAATCCGGCGACCCGAGCCATGGCAGACAAAAACTGCTCCCTTGGTTGCTAATCCGGAACAGCAAACGGTAATCGATAGCGTGCGGTCGTCTTTACACCACTTTCAGGTCCACTTGCTCTATGGCGTTACTGGAAGCGGTAAGACAGAGGTCTATCTTCAAACGATTGCCACTTGCCTTAATCAAGGCCGGCAGGCCCTTGTGTTACTGCCTGAAATTGCGCTGACACCGCAGACTCTAGCGCGTTTCGAAGCGCGGTTTGAAGCCCCTGTGATTGCCTTACACTCTGGAATTGGCGACGCGGCGCGCGATCGCGCATGGGCCGCCGCACGTCATGGCCACGCCGCTATTATTCTAGGGACACGATCTACCGTATTTGTCCCCATACACCGCTTGGGTCTCATTGTGGTCGACGAGGAACATGACGCCGCTTTCATCCAACAAGATGGTCTGCGTTACTCCGCCAGGGATGTCGCCATCAAACGTGCTCAGCTCGAAGGATGCAGCGTTCTATTGGGTAGCGCCACACCGAGCCTGGAAAGCTGGCATAACGCTGAAAAGCAGCGCTATCAGTACCACGTGCTCTCGCAACGCGCGGGTGACAGCCAGTTGCCCGAGCAGCGGCTCATCGACATCAGTGGATTGGAACTGTCCGCAGGATTATCTGCCGAACTGATCAGTCACATCGAGCAGACACTGAACAACGGGGAGCAGGTGCTGGTCTTTCTCAATCGCCGTGGCTTTGCCAATGCGTTGCTCTGCCATGACTGTGGCTGGAGCAGTGACTGTCCCGATTGTGACGCGCGCATGACACTCCATAAAACGCCCCCTGCACTGCATTGCCACCATTGCGATCGCCGCAATCCTCTTCCAAGCCACTGCCCCGCCTGCGGCAGCAGGCGTTTAGTCGGCACGGGTATTGGCACACAACAGACAGAGGCGTTTCTAGCTGGACGCTTTGCGGCTTACCCAGTGGTTCGAGTCGACAGTGATACGGTGTCCAGCAAGGCCGCGATACCAGAGCTGATCGATCAACTCGCCAACGCTGACCCTATCCTCATGGTTGGCACCCAAATGCTCAGCAAAGGCCACCACTTTCCTCACGTGACACTGGTGGCAGTCGTCGATGCAGACGCACTGCTCTTCAGCCCTGACTTTCGTGGCGAAGAGCGGCTACTGCAACTGTTAACCCAAGTTGCTGGCCGATCTGGTCGGGACCGCAAACCGGGACAGGTCATTATTCAGACTCGACATCCCGAGCACCCCTTAATACGAGGGCTTGACGCGCCATACCATTCCTTACTGCCCGACCTGCTGAGGCAGCGAGCCCAGGCCCATTTGCCACCCTATGGCGCTCTCGCGGTCCTCCGGTGTGACAGCCACAGTAAACAAGAGGGCCTAGACTTTCTTCGCGGGTTGAAGGACGGGACACCACCCATCGAGGCCCATTATATTGGCCCCCTGCCTGCGGCAATGGCGCGACGAAAAAATCGCTACCGCAGCCAACTCATTATCACTGCCAAAACGCGGCCCGCATTAGCGCATACTGTTGCCGCACTGGTCTCTCAGGCAGAATTGGGGGCGCGTTCGCGCCAGTTGAGTTGGTCAGTCGATATCGACCCCTATGAAACCTTGTGAATTCCTTGGCTGGAGCCAGCCCAGTGGGTCGGCGATAATGAGCAGTGAGCCGCGCGACCTGCGCGAGCAGCGCATAACTTTGACAGGACAACCATGAAATCTGAACTGGCTACGCTGATTACTTCAGGGTTACAAAAACTCGTCGCAGCTGGCGTGCTGCCGGTCATGCCCGACGTCGTGCCACAAATTGACCATCCGAAAGATAC
>JABJAS010000175.1 GCA_018666055.1 Halieaceae bacterium
ACAAAAAAAAACCACCCGATGGGTGGTTTCTCTGTAATGGTGGGCCGTGCTGGATTCGAACCAGCGACCAATTGGTTAAAAGCCAACTGCTCTACCAACTGAGCTAACGGCCCAAAACAGGCAAGGCGCGTATGCTAACGCTCCCGGATAAAAATTCAAGTCCTTTACCCGTCAAAACCCCGGTAATTGGGCATGTAACCCTGTTACCCCCCTCCGTTCGTCGCCAACACCGCTTCAATGGCTAATGGCCCTCCCATCCCAGCCCACAAGACGAAACGAGAAATCAAAGACAAACGCGCTACCCAGCCGATTTTGTATCGCGCTATCGTCTCAAGATCATGAAATAAGCGATACGCTTTAAGCGGTGGGTGAATCGATGTAATGCGTGGGGTCTTGCACCCCCGCAGCGGCAAAACCGTCCCGTCTTAGACGGCAGCTATCACAGACACCGCAGGCACGACCCAGCGAATCCGCCTGATAACAAGATACGGTCAGCGCATAATCGACACCGAGTCGCATGCCTAACCGAATAATGTCTGCTTTAGTCATATCGATAATCGGCGCTTCCACTCGTATCGGATAACCCTCTACACCCGCTTTGGTCGCCAGCGACGACATCGTACTAAACGCCGCAATAAACTCAGGTCGACAGTCAGGATAACCAGAATAATCCACTGCATTTGCGCCGATATACAGTTCATCCGCAGCGAGCACTTCGGCCCACGCTAGCGCTAGCGAGAGAAAAATCGTGTTTCTAGCCGGCACATAGGTCACCGGAATACCCGTCGAGGGGGTTGTTGGCACCGCGACCGAGGCATCGGTGAGGGCAGAACCACTCAAAAAAGAAAGATCCAACGTGACGACGCGGTGCTCGACATCTGTGTATTGCGCCGCGACGCGCTCAGCCGCGGCCAGCTCAGACCGATGACGCTGCCCATAATCGATCGTTAAGCTAAAGCAATCCTTTCCCGCCGCATGGGCGACGGCCAAGACAGTGGCTGAGTCCAGCCCACCAGATGTCAGTACGATCGCCTTATTCACGGCTCCAACCCTCTGCGTCTCATGTGTTGCGCTCCCTTTAGTGTCCCGGAGCATCCTGCCATAGCAATTTGTGAAGCTGTATTTGCAGCCGAGCAGGCACCCTGTCCACTAGCATCCAGTCTGCAAGTACTGCGGCTTCGAGTTGCTCAAAGCTAGGCGAAAACAGCACATCAGAAACCCGTTCAGTCAGCCGACTTTCATCAATCCGCATTCTCGCCCAGTCGTAGTCTTGACGACTGCACAGCACAAACTTGATTTGATCATTAGGCGTCAAATGATCCAAGTTGGACCAATCGTTACGATGCACTTCCCCCGAATCAGGCGTCTTGATATCAACGACCCGGCTTACCGCTTGATTCACCTCGGCGATACTCAAGGCGCCGCTAGTTTCTAGCGAGACATCAAATCCAAGATCGCAGAGTTGATCCAATAAAGCGAGACACCCCGGCTGCGCAAGGGGCTCGCCACCGGTGACACAAATACGACGACACGCGAACGACTCAATTTTGCTAAGAATGGCGTCCATCGTCATCAGTTCACCACCTGAAAAAGCATAGGCGGTGTCACAGTATTGGCAACGCAGCGGACACCCGGTTAAGCGGACAAATACCGTCGGCAGTCCTACCGATCGCGCCTCACCTTGTAAGGAGTGAAAAATCTCTGTGATACGCAGTTGCATAGTGGCTTCGGGTGACGACCCCTAAAAGTTCTCCAACAAAAACTGTCGAGCCAGCTGCGCCGCAGCATGTGAGGGGTACTCTCGTATCACCTCGTCTAAATATTCACGCGAGCGTTGTCGATTGCCTTTGATGAACTGTACCCGGCCTAATTTGTACAGCGCATCAGGCACCTTGGCGTCTGCAGGGTATTGATCCAGTAGTAATTTAAAGTTCTGACGAGCCAGTTCGGGATCTGGCGGCGTGATCACCAAATAAAGCTCCCCCATCCAGTAATGTGCGTTAGGGGCATAACGTCCAAAGGGAAACTCGGCTAAAAAGCCCTCAAATGCGACCACGGCATCGTCAAACTGCTTCAGTCGAACCAATTCGTAAGCAGCACGATAAGCGGCCTCTTCTCCTGCTTCCGCGTCGACAGCGGGCGACGCGCTAGAAGACTGCATCGTTGCTTGCGAGCCATTGGTTTGCGAGAGCGCACCGCCCAATAAACCCGCCTCGGCGCTACTGCCCGTGCTGCCCCCGGCACCATTTCCCGTAGCAAGACGACGATCGATATCGACGTAACGCTCCAGCGTTTGTGCCTCTAGCAATCGCAGAGCCTCTAACGCCTCCTCCAATTGACCATTCAACCGCCTGACATCGGCTTCAAGCTGCTGCACACGCAACACCATACTGCCCGAATCATCGCCAGTGATAGGTGACACAGTCACGTCTGAGGGCACCTGCGCCACCGTTGTCATCCCAGAGTAAGGTCGAATACCGGAGTAAGTCGAGCCCGCAGGCTCTGCAATCACTGGCGCAACAGGCGTTACCACAGCACCGTTGCGCGTAGCGTCCTCTGCCCGCCGCTCAGCCTCCACATCGACGTAGTCCTGCGCCGACGTTATCAGCGCAGCCGTTACTAACAAAAAGCCGGCGAATAACGCCGGCTTACGGGATACCCCTGTCACTGCATCATCCTCAACTATTTGAGTTCAACGCGTCGGTTCTGCTGCCAATTGGTCTCACCAGAACCATAAGCCACGGGGTTTTCTTCGCCGTAACTGATCGTCTCGACTCGATAACTCGGTAGGCCATTAGCCACCATGTAGTCGCGAACTGCGTTAGCACGCCGCTCACCGAGCGCTAAATTATATTCCCGCGTGCCTCTCTCGTCGGTATGTCCCTCAAGACGAACACTGTCGTTGTTACCCAACAGTGCTTGAATATGAGCGTCGACTTGTGCCCGCGCATCCTCCGTTAGCGAAGAACTATCAAACTCAAAATAAAACACCGTACCCACATCGGCGGCGGCGGCTTCTCGACCCTGCTGTGCCTCCACTTGGGCCTGCTGCTCAGCTTCCTGAGCTGCGGCCTCCTGAGCAGCCTGCTCCTCAGCGGCGGCAGCGGCGGCTTCGGCTTCCTTAGTATCGTTGCTAGAGCATGCTGCCAGAACGAATGCTGCAAAAACGAGGCTAATCCACTTGGCGTAAAGCGTTGGTTTTATCATGGCTTACTGTCTCCCCTAATGGCCCAGAGTTATGTTGCCGTTAATGTAGCGCATAACGACGACATTTTCTCGCTCAGATTATAAAAAAAATGCCACCTTTTACGGGGTCACGTAGGGGGACCAGGCCGGCTCCTGAACGCTACCCTCGCGAGCCGGCAAACTGAACCGCACCCCGCCATCGACGGCCACCGCAGCCAGGATACTGTCCTGTCCGCGCTTTGTCGCGTAGAGCACAACCGAACCATTAGGCGCAATGCTAGGACTCTCATCGAGGCTAGTCTCGGTCAGCACTGTCAGTCTGTCGGTCACTAAATCAAGCACCGCAATGTGGTATCGCCCATCACGTTGGTGCACGAGCGCCACATTACGACCATCCTGAGCGACGCGAGCGCGGGCGTTGAACGCCCCCTCAAAGGTAATGCGCTGAATCTTCTTCGTGCGCAAATCGTAGCGATAAATCTGTGGGCGCCCACCCCGATCAGACGTAAACAACAATGACTTCCCGTCCGGCATCCAAGTCGGCTCGGTATCAATCGCAAAATGCCGTGTTAACCGCGTTAACGCACGACTGGTCAGGTTTAAAAGATAAATATCAGGGTTGCCATCTTTAGATAAAACCAAGGCCATGGTGTTGCCGTCGGGCGACCAAGCGGGCGAATTATTGAGACCTTGAAAGTTGGTCAATTGTTCTCGTGCGCCGGTGCGCAAATTTTGACGATAGATCGCTGGCCGTGACGTTTCAAACGAGACATAGGCTACCTCTTGCCCATCGGGCGACCATGTTGGCGATAGAATCGGGTCACGACCTTCGAGTAATACGATGGGCCGCTGGCCGTCAGAGTCAGCCAATGTCAGACGGTAAAAGTCTTTAGCATTAGGATTGCGCATGACTGACACGTACAGCAGGCGGGTTGCAAAGGCACCCGAAATACCGGTAAGCCTTTCATAGACTGCGTCAGAGACGCGATGCGACAGCATGCGCAGTTCGGTTACCGGCCCCGTCACCGTCCCTGAATCGATCGCCAGCTGCCGCGTCGTATCGAAAAGTTGAAAATCGATTCGTATCTGTGTCCCCAGCGTGACCTGCCCTATCAGTACATACTCCGCAGAGATCGCGCGCCAATCACGAAAGTACATTTCTGTCTCTCGTGTTGGATAACTGAGCATATCGCGGCGGCTTACCGGCGCAAATTGCCCGCTCCGCACTAAATCTGAATCAACAATTTGCGCAACGTCTTCAGGGGCTGCCCCCAATCCTTGCCAACCGAAAGGCACCACCGCAATGGGTGTTGGATTATCGAGGCCCTGATTGATTTCAATCTGCAACTCAGCCCGAAGGCTCGATGCAAAAAATAGCAGGGCTAATAGGCTTGCTCGTCTTATCCACACGGTTAGTACCTCAAATCCTCTGGTCTGAAAATTAGCTGGAAGCGCCGAAACGTGGTTTCGAATACTCGACTATCCAACTGCGCAATCTCTGGAAATTTGCCTACCCGCTCGACCGCACTGATCGCGCTTCTATCAAAGGCAGCATCGCCGCTAGTCGTCAACACACCGACCCCGACGACCTCCCCGGTTGGCACCAATTGTATCGAAAGCACTGACACCATACCGTTGCGCGCACTGGGCGGCCTAGTCCAACGGTTAATCACGGCTCGTTGGATCGTCGCGGCAACGGCATCCTGCAAATTGGTAGACTCTGACCCCGACAACTCCGATGTCGTCATATTGGCCAGCTCTTCCCTAGCCATTGCTGCTAGCTGAGTCGCATCCGACTCGGGTGCGGCGTCTTTGACCTCTGGCATCGGCTCTACTTCTGCGGGCGGCGGGACCTCCTGTGGTGGTGCTGGGGTAGGATCCACCTGTGGCGTCGGTTTCTGTTTTGGCTTGGGCTTAGGCTTAAGCGGTGGTTTCGGTGTCGGTTTTGGCGCCAAACTGTCTGCACTCACCAACACTGCCTGAACGGCTTGGGCGGTTGGGGCGGCCGCGATGACTTGCGTCGGCCCGGCCCAGCGAAACCCAAGCACCAACACAATGCCCACATGTATGCCGATGGTCAGGAGAGCGGGCAGTCCGGAGAAGAGCCATCGATCCGATATCATCAGTCGACTGCTGGGTTCTCAGTGACCAAACCAACCGACGGTGCGCCGGCTGCTTGCAATGCCGTCATCACCACGACCACCTGCCCATAGGGGACCGTTTTGTCACCCCAGATCAATACGGGTTTTTCGGGCGTTCGTCGCAATACCGCTCCGACTCGTTGTTGAATGGTCGTGAGTGCCAGAGACTGTTTTTCGTCGACGCCTAGATTTAAAAATAATTGGCCTCGATCATTAATCGACACAATTAACGGCTCAGCATCCTGATTATCAACCGGGGCCGCGACGGCATCGGGAAGATCTACCTCAACCCCTTGCATCAGCATGGGTGCGGTCACCATAAAAATGACGAGCAGGACCAGCATCACGTCGATATAAGGCACGACATTAATTTCAGCCAGCATGCGCCGCCTGCGCACGTTAACTGTCCTCTGACTTATGCGCCTTCACCGTATAGGTCTGGCGCTGTAAAATGCCCGAAAACTCATCCACAAAGGCCTCGTATCGGCTGAGTAACGCGTCGCTGCGGGCTGCCAACCGGTTATAGGCAAGGACAGCCGGTATCGCAGCAAACAGCCCCATTGCCGTGGCAATTAACGCCTCCGAAATCCCCGGAGCAACGGTGGCCAGCGTTGCTTGAGTCGCATTCGCTAACCCTCGAAACGAATTCATGATCCCCCACACCGTGCCGAGCAAACCAATGTAAGGACTGGTAGATCCCACAGAGGCTAAAAACGGCAGATGCTGCTCAATGCGATCGGTCTCTCGCATCAAGGCGACGCGCATGGCGCGGCGCGAACCCTCCAGTATCGCGTCAGCATCCATATGTTCCTGTTGAGACAAGCGCGAAAACTCTTTAAAACCGGCTCTGAAAAGACTCTCCACACCCGTTGGCAATTGTCCATCAGCAACGGCCTGATTGCCCTCTCGGTATAGCTGGGCAAGGTCAATGCCCGACCAAAATTGCTCCTCAAATAAGAACAGCTCATCATCAGTGCGACGCATCAGCATGACGCGCTGAATGATTAAAAACCATGACGACACAGACGCCAGCACTAAAATCAGCATCACTATCTGTACGAGGATGCTGGCATCAAGGATGAGCTCTATTAAGCTAAGTTCTTGTGTCACCCTGTCACCTTCTGTTGTTGAGTTGCCTTAATGAGTTGCGCACGCAACTCATCCTCCAATCTTTTCGGGCGACCGGTCTCCCGGTCGACGCACGCAATTTGTACACTACCCTCTACTAACAGCGTCTGATCTCTGCGGACCGTCTGATCAAAATCAATCGTCGCGGCGCCGACATGCTGTGCGACCAGTGTCACTGAGAGCGCATCATCGAGCCGGGCGGGCTGACGATAATCCAGCGACATCTTAGACACGACAAACATCCACCCATTATCTGAAATAGCCGCTCGATCCACCCCTAACGTTCGCATGAACTCGGTTCTTGCCCGCTCAAAATACTTAAGGTAGTTGACGTAGTAGACGATCCCTCCGGCATCCGTATCCTCAATATAGACTCTGATCGGCAGAGAAAATTCCGACATTACCGTAACTGATCCAAATCCAGCCCCGCATGCTCAGCCGCCGAGCCTTGAAAAGGCAATCCGAAATGCGCATACGCATGTCGAGTCGCCATTCGGCCTCTGGGTGTCCGGAGAATAAAGCCTTGCTGTATTAGAAACGGTTCAAGCACATCCTCAATCGTACCTCGTTCTTCTGATAGCGCCGCCGCCAGACTGTCCACGCCCACTGGGCCACCATCAAATTTTTCGATTAAGGTCAGCAATAAACGGCGATCTAAGTGATCAAAACCCTCAGCATCAACATTCAATAAGTCTAACGCCGCCTCGGCAGTATCGCCGCTCACGGTGCCGTCCCCTTTGACCTCTGCAAAATCGCGCACCCGGCGCAAAAGTCGATTAGCAATGCGTGGCGTGCCGCGCGAGCGTCGTGCAATGGCTGCCGCGCCCGGGCTGTCGGTGGGAATTTCCAAGATGCCCGCCGAGCGGCTGACAATTTCGGTCAACTCAGCGGCATCGTAGAACTCCAGACGTTGAACAATACCGAACCGGTCCCTCAGGGGTGACGTGAGCAGTCCAGCTCGAGTGGTCGCCCCAACCAGGGTAAACGGCGGCAAATCGAGCTTGATCGACCGCGCCGCAGGCCCCTCGCCGATCATGATATCGAGCTGGTAGTCTTCCATGGCCGGGTACAAGATCTCCTCGACATGGGGGCTCAAACGGTGGATCTCGTCGATAAAGAGCACGTCGCCCGGCTCTAAGTTGGTCATCAGCGCCGCGATGTCACCCGCCTTTTCTAGAATAGGCCCACTCGTCGTTTTCAACTGAACGCCCATCTCCTC
>JABJAS010000176.1 GCA_018666055.1 Halieaceae bacterium
GACCAAATCTTGTGCAATCCCGTTTGCCCAGTGATCAAGATCGACATAACTCAGGCTCATCTGATCATCCTGAACTGCGATGGCATGAGGCTCTTTTTGTACAACCCTTTTGAAAAGCGTCGTAAGAGTTACCTCCTCTGCAGCCTTATCACTGCGGTCGAGCCCGGCGACCAAAGCGGTCTGTGCGCCGTCAAAAGGTGAAAGCGCCCCGATGGCGCGCTCTGGCGTGGCTGTCATCTGTTCCAGAACAGTCTCAAAGTGGCGTGAAATCTGCGCGGCTTGTGCGTTACTAAACAGGGCTGTATCGTGATTTAAATCAAGAACAAGCTCGCCCGTGCGACTATTATGAGTGACATGAAACACCAAATCAAATCGGCTGAACGCCCATTCCGTGTCTCTGCCAAACGGTGTAAGCTTCACTCCCGGCAATTCTAATTCGGGGCGGTTCGCATCAAACAAAACCAACATTACGTTGCAAATTGGGTTGCGTGACAGATCACGCGGTTTGTTCAGATCAGCTACCAGCCGGTTAAACGGCCAATCCTGATGATCAATCGCCGCATGCGCCCACCGCGTGACCTGACCTAGGGTGTCAGTGACACTAGCATCTCGGTCAAGCTTCACCCGCATGCAGAGCGTATTGGCAAAGAACCCTATTTGGTCCACCAAGTCCGGATGGTTGCGGCCTAATACCGGCGTCGCTATCACCATGTCCTGCTGATCAGCGCGCTGATCTAATGCAATGGCCATCCCAGTTAGCAATGCGTTAAACAAACTACTGTCGTGTTCCCGAGCAAAAGTAATAAGATCAAAAGCTAGACGTTTCGGCAGATCATAGCGCAACGTAGACCCTGAGAACTGCTGACGGGAGGGACGCGGCTGTGCCTCTGGCAGATCAATTGCGTGGGGAGCGCTTTCCAGACTGGTCTTCCAAAATTCTCGTAGGCGCACAGCTTCATGACCAGCCAGGCGTTCAGACTGCCAGGCAATCACATCGCGATATTGCAACGCAGGCACAGGTAGCGGCACATCCGAGGCATAAGCCTTACCAAGCTGATCAACGATAGTGTTCAAAGATTCACCGTCACAGATGGCATGGTGGAACGAAATCACCAGAAAAACCGGCCCGCCGTGGGTCTCTTGGGCCGCCACAACCCGTACCAGCGGTGCTACACCCAGATCAAAGGGCCGCTGCCGTTCTTGCTGCAACAAATCCTGTGCGGCGTCATGAAAACTCACACCTTTGGGGAGCAAACTGGTTTCGATGCGAAAATTCAGGTCATGCAAAATAACTGATCTTGGACTGCCGTCGATTTCCTCTATGCGGGTTCGCAGAATCTCATGGCTTTGTATCAGATTACCAAATGCCCGCTCAAACCGCGGCAGATCCAAGCCGTCCTCAGCGCAAAATCCAAAACATAGGTTGTAAACGCTGGGGTCGAGGCCAATCCTCTGCATCGCCCACAGCGGTTCCTGCGCATCAGAGAGCGGATCATGCGGGGCACTAGGGGCCCGCGGAATTGCGATCATCGTGCTACCGGTTCCATTATCGGTATTGTCCAGCAGCGCAGCCAGACCCCGTATCGTGCGGGCGGCAAAGAAATCCGTAATCCGCAGCTCAATCCCTGTTTCGCGATAGATCGCTCCCAATACCTTGATCGCTCGCAGAGAATCTCCGCCAAGATTAGCAAATAGAGTGTCGATCCCAACAGTGTCCAGCCCAAGGATCTGTTGCCAGATCGCCTCAACCTTTCGTTCAGTCGGAGTTTCGGCAGGTACTGCTCCCGCGGTACCATGGATAAGTTCCTCAGGTCGGGGCAGCGCATTCTTATCGATCTTACCGTTCATCAGGGTCGGTATCGTAGCCAACGGCACAATGAAACGAGGTATCATATATTCCGGCAATTTTTCACGCAAACCGTCACGCAGCGCGTCAGTGTCATCGGTGCCAGTGACATAGGCCACCAGAAACGGAACAACCGAATCTTCGCGGTTAATTACAACCGCGCAGGCCTTAATGTTAGGCAGGCTAAGCAATGTGGCTTCAACCTCAGCACCTTCGACCCGGTTACCAGCAATTTTAACCTGACTATCACGCCGCCCTAGGCACTCTATCTGCCCATCAGGGCGAAGCCGTCCCATGTCGCCGCTGCGATATAGAATATCGTTCTCCTCCGTACCAAAAGCATTGCGCTGAAATCCGGCACGGGTTGCCTCGGGGTCGTGGAGATAACCTAAAGACGGATACCCTGTGCGGATGCAGATTTCACCAATTTCACCTGTTACGGCAATCCGGTCAGGTTTGAGGATCAATACTTGAGTGTCAGGCAGGCTGTGGCCGATGGGCAGCATCCCATCAGGCAGGTCCGCGTCCGCCCCAACGCGAAAAAATACCTTGGCCAGCGTGGTCTCGGACGGGCCATACAAATTGATGATTGTAGTTTCCGTTCCCTCCGTGACGGCGCGCCAAGCTTTAACATCGCGCCCCAGCAGTGGCTCGCCAGCCAGAAAAAGGTGACTTAGCGTCTGCGGCGTTGCAAGCTCAGTGCCCGATTTCTCTTCCAATTCAGAAGTCAGCAGCCGCAGCATGCTCGGTACGCAGTGTAGTAGCGTCACCTCGTGTTCACTCAGCCAATTTAACAGTTTTCGCGGCACCGCGAGTAGATCGCGCGACGGTACTGTGACGACCCCACCAAGCGCCAGCGGCAGCAATACATCCCTCAGACTAACATCAAAAGTCACCGGTGCGAGTTGCGCAGTTCGTGTTGTGGCGTCCAGCCCAAAAGTGTCGCGCTGCCATGTGAAAAAATGGTTCAGACTTTTATAGCGGCCCAGGATGCCTTTGGGTACTCCGGTCGAGCCCGACGTGAACATCACATAGGCCGCTGCATCAGGACGCATAGGGGTCAGTTCCAGCGGCGTGGGCGCGGTCTGTTCCAGCGCAGCGTGAGGCATTTCAGGCGCAAGTTCACTTGCCAGTTCCCCCAAAGCATCGGTGTGCAGCATGCCCACCGGAACGGCGGAATCAAGCATCGCACGGATCCGCGCCGCTGGCAGATCCGGGTCGATTGGCATGAAGACTGCGCCGCTGGCTGCAACGCCCAGCATAGCCGCAATCTGCGCTGAACCTGACGGGGCTAAAATAGCGATAATTTGCGTCTTATTAGCCCTATCAGGCAGGGAAGATACCCAAGCCGCCACTCCCCCGGCCAATAGTGTCAAATCGTTGCGGCTCATTACCCCGTTCGCGTCGACGACCGCCACTGTTTCGGGGGATTGATGAGCCAGGGTCAGTATCTCTTTGCGGAAATCAAGCATTAGTTTGCCTTCATGTAAATATCTGGAGCCGTTCGCGCGGCTGTTTAGTATTTGTGGATTTCAAGCAGCAGACAGCTCGAAAGCATCCATCAAAAGTTCGGTAGTTAAGACAATCATAAGATAATCGTCCTCAAAGGTCTGGTTTAGATCGAAATTTGGATTTTCATATTGCGCGCGTAGCCGTTCCACGGTGTCAGGATTGAAGACGCCGCGCCGCTGGATGGTTTCCGGTGCCAGTAAGTCCATCACCCAGTCTTGTCCACGGCGCAACAGTTGCGGACTGCCTTGGGCGACAAAGCTGAATTTGCGCCTCTGCCATAGTTCAGGCGGCAGGTAACGCGCACCCAGAGCCTTTAGCATGTATTTCTCTTCTCCGCCTTTTAACATAAGCGAAGGCGAAATTCGGCGGGCCACGTCAATAACGTGAGGGTCCAAAAATGGATAGCGTGCCTCGACACTGGCACAGTAAGCTACACGGTCAGAATGATCCGCCAGCAGATGGTCGGGCAGTCGTAATTTTAAATCAAGGTAGGAACGTTTGTGAAACGAGTCACGACCAACCAACTGCGCATGATCTACTGGCGAAGTGGACAGTGCCGAAAATTCAGCCCGTCGCTCCAACAGCGCATCTGACAAAAGGGCGCCGGTCAAATCGGCATTCGCCACATAATCTCTTTCGTAAAAGAATTCGCCATCGCCCCATAGCCTAGTGCGAGTTTCTGCCTCCATTATCTCTTCAATATCTTCGCATAACCCTAAGCGGCGTTCCAGGTCCAACCGATAACCGACATAACCTCCAAACAATTCATCTGCGCCCTCACCCGTCAGCACCACCCGCATACCTTCGGCTGCCACCAACCGGGCCAGCACAAGGGTGCAAGCATTATAACTTTCTTTTAGGGCTGTTTCACCCGAAACAACGATCTGGCGCAGGTTCTGTAGGACGTCGTCCTCACCAAAAGAAACCTCATGGTGAATTGACCCTATCTGGTCGCAAACCAGCGCTTGCCAAGGTGCTTCGTTGATAGTGCGGTTCGGAAAGGTGATCGAAAATGAATGGCGTGCCGTGTCGGGGGCGATTTGATGCGCAATTGCAGCGATCAGAGCAGAATCCAGTCCTCCACTAACGTATACCCCCACCGGCACGTCCGCCACGAGCCGCCGCGCCACAGAGCCGCGCAAGGCTACGTCTAGTTCGTCCAGCAAGGCGACCTCCTCAGCCCCTCCAGGAACCGGCGCTGTGGGGAAATCATAGTCCCAGTATTTGACCTCGCGCGGGGATCCTCCCTCTATTACCAGGAGATGCCCAGGGCGCAGCGCCTGTACGCCCTGAAACATTGTGCGCGGGCTGACAAGACCGGGATAAGTCAGAATCTGATCAAGGCCCGTCAAATCTAGCTGACGCATTATTTCTGGGTGCACCAGTAGCGCTTTTATTTCCGAACCGAACAGAATACCGTTTCCGGCTCTCGCCCAGAACAGCGGCGCGATGCCAGTCTGATCACGCCCCAAAACTAACCGGTCGCGCTTGGTGTCATAAACTGCAAACGCGAACTGACCATTTAAATCTCGCGCGAGGTCAAGTCCGTCGCGAGCATAAAGATGCGGGATTACCTCTACATCACACCGGCTGCCGAAGTGTGCTCCCTGCCCAACCAAATTGGCGCGCAAAGCATCATGGTTGTAGATCTCTGCGTTGGCGACGGAGACAATACCGCCATCAGCAGCAAACTTTGGCTGCTGGCCATCAGCAATGTCGATGATCGATAGACGCCGACAACCGAGGGCAACCTGATCCGCAATGAACTGCCCCTCTTCATCAGGGCCACGATGGCGAATTGCGTCCAACATAAAGGGCAAGACCGCCCTGTCGGTCCCTGTCAGCCCGGAAGGGCGGTAGATCCCGGCAATTCCACACATAGTTCAGAGCCCCCCGAGAAGCGGGTCGTCGGCATCAAGCAGACCGATTTCCTTATCGCTCTGAACACTATCCGTTGTAGTCAGCAGATCCAGCGGGCTGCGGTCGAGGTCATTTACGAATCCTTCGAGCAACAGCACGAAATCCTTCAAAATCCATTCTACCGTGCCTTTGTTAAACAGGGCAGTGTCATATTCCAGCACCAGTTCAATTTCGGAGAAATCCTCCACCATTAGGTTCAAATCATACCGCGCCGTGCGGGTTTGATCCGGCAGCGCGCGAATACTATGTTGTCCAAGGTTTGCGCCAATCGCTGCGTTGTTCTGCACCAGTAACAAGATGTCAAAGACGGGATTATGCCCTGGTTCTGTCCGTAACTCCAAGGCATCCAGCATCTTTTCAAACGGGGCACTCTTATGGCCCAGCATGGCACCAGTCTCTATCGTAGAAGCATGTAGCCAGTCAGACAGAGGTCTTTCTGCACCCAAATTCAAAACATGTGGAACGAGGTTGAGGTAAAAGCCGAGCTGATCTTCAATCTCGATCAAGTTACGGCCAGCATCCGCCGTACCGATCACCGTGGCACCATCACCTGCACCGCGCAGCCGTAGCAAAATATGCAGTACCGCCGCACTGACAGTAAAAAGGGTGGTCCCTTTGCGCGATAATTGTGTGCGCAGCGAGGCACTGGTCGCAGCGTCAAGCTTATGGCGCACTATCCACCCAGTTCCCGATCGCTGCACCGGTCGCTGGACGTCAGTAGTTAGGCTGGTAACAAGTACCCCTGCACCAAATCGTTCAGTCCAATGTTCATGAGCTGCATCGAGGATCCCCACCGCGGGTTCTGCCGCTTGCCAGCAAGCAAAGTCGCGGTAATGAATTGCAAGCGGCTCAGGCAGTTCAGCTTGCTTTGCACCCATACAATTGGCATAAAATGACGACAAATCCGCCATCATGATTGGTACCGACCAACCATCAGAAATGATGTGGTGAAGGTTCAGCACAAGAAGCCAACTCTCCTTTCCCAACCGCCCCAGACCTGCGCGAAGCAGCGGCCCTTGTGCCAGATCGAAGACATATGTGAATTCGGGGGAGAGCCCGTGAGTAATCGCAGTCTCGGTGTCTCCCAGTGGAAACGTGATCTCGAACAGGTCAAAATTAACAATTGGCGGATCTACAACCTGTTCAGGCACACCTGCACGAGCTACAAACCTAGTACGCAAGATCTCATGACGATTAATTAAGTCGACAAAGGCTTGGCCAAGCGCATGCCGGTTAAGCGCTCCGTCGATGATGAACCCCCCTACCATATTGTATGCAGACGAATCCGGTTGCGACGTCTGCATCGCAAACAATCGTGTCTGCGCTGATGAAAGCGGATAGCCCGCCGCATCCGGCACAGGCCGTACAGTCAGATCTGTCTTTACAGCCTCATCCACACCAAGTGTCGCCAGTGCTGCCACGCTTTGTGCCGCAAAAAATTCCCGTAGATTCAATTTCATGCCTAGCTGCGCCCGCAGACGCAGCACCGCACTGTTCGCCATAAGGCTGTGGCCCCCAAGGGCAAAGAAACTTTCAGTGCGCGTGATTGATGGCCGGTCTAGCAGTTCGCACAGGATTTCGGCAATCTGTGTCTCCAACCCAGGATAGGGCAGCTCGGCATCGCTGGCGTCCCCAAGCGGGTGGTCGGTCATACCCTGAAGTGCCTTGCGGTTGATCTTGCCATTCGGGGTCAGCGGCAGGGTGTCGACAACAAAGATCCGACGTGGGATCATATATGCTGGCAGAGCCGCCACCAAATGTGCGTTTAATGGTTCTAGATCCAATGGACCCCCAAGAGTGATCCAAACTGCCAGGATTGCATCGCTTCCGTGATCGGCTAGCACGCCGGCGGCGGCGGCACGCACCTGAGCGTGACCGTTCAAGGCACTTTCTACTTCACCCAACTCAATACGATAGCCGCGCAGTTTAACTTGATCATCGGCCCGCCCCAGATAGGTGACCTCTCCATCTAGACCCATCCGGCCTAGATCGCCCGACCGGTAAAGCCGCACACTGGGATCATGAGGGTCGACCACAAACCGCGCAGCTGTTTCTATGGGTTGACCCAGATAGCCACGCGCCAAACCCGAACCACTAACCACGATTTCGCCTTGAATACCTGCAGGTACGGGGCGCAGGCCCGCGTCGCGGATAGTCAATCCATAACTAGGCAACGGCGCACCTATTGGGCTGTCGCTGCGGTTCAGATCCTCGATGGTCAGCGGGCGAAACGTGGTGTGCACGGTCGTTTCAGTTATACCGAATAGGTTTATCAAACAACAATCAATATAACGCTGCGCCCAAGGCTGCAAATCAATCGGTGTAAGGGCCTCTCCGCCGAACCAAACCGCCTGAATTGCCAGGTCGCCGTCCGGCTTACTCATCTCCTCATCTGACAAAGCGCGAAAGACTGAGGGCGTTAGACTTAGCTGCGTGACCTTTTGCTGGGCCAGTACCTGTCTGAAAAGGGCCATATCTGTGCGGGCCGCATCGGGAATTACTACTACCTCGCCCCGCGTCAGCAATGCGCCCCAGACCTCCCATATGGAAAAATCGAATGCAGGAGAATGGAACCAGCTCCAACGGTCACCGGGTGCTACAGGATAAATCCCACCCTGCCCCAGAACCAATGCCAGAAGGTTGCCATGCTCAACTACTACTCCCTTTGGACGCCCTGTCGATCCTGAGGTAAAAATAATATATGCAGCGTCCGTCACAGTTAATTTTGGCAGCGCAGGGCGTACTCCCCCAGCCAAAGAAGGCGCGTCGATATCCAAAAGCCTGATGTCCGACGGCAGCAGATCCACACCCTTAGCTCCACTGACAATAATGCAGCTTACTTTGGCATCTTCTAGAACTTGCGCCGTCCGTTTGGGCGCCGCATCCATATCCAATGGTACAAATGCCGCCCCCGCCTGCATGACGGCAAGCATGGCGCATACATATGCAGACCCACGTGGCAGCAGCACCGCTACCCTGTCTCCACGTTGCACTCCTTCAGAAATCAGCAAATGCGCCAAGCTGAACGCGGTGGTCACAAGCGCACTGTAAGAAGTACCCCCCCCCTCGTCCCAAAGGGCCGACGCTTTGGGATTGACCTCAGCAGCAGCGATCAAGGCGTCGGGTACCGAACCAAAAGGCACATCAAGGTCACGGAGGCGCGGTGTTCCAGCGGCAAGTAGCGGTGCGACAGCTGTCTCAGGCATCAGCGGTAGGAGGCCAAATTGGCAGTCGCCGCTTTGAGGCAGGATACGCAACAAATGCGCCAGCATGTCGCCCCAGTGACTGATAGTTTCAGCTTTAAACAGGCATGTATTGAACGTAAGACCCAGTTCGATCCCCCCGTCCGCACGGCGCAGCGGCGCGAGGACAAGGTCGTATTTGCCCCAACCAATTGCCCCAGGCGTGCAGCGTTGCGGGGTCGGGGAATCGCGCACAATGAGGATGTCAAACAGGGCAGTACGACTCATGTCATTTTCCGGCTTCAGGTCCAATACCACAGCGTCAAAATCCATCTGACCGTGACTTTCAGCTAGTCGCGCCTGCCGTTCGATTGCGACAATTGTGTCCAGCGTGCTTTGTTCTGCATCCAAGGCGATATTCAGCGTCACCAGATTGTCATGTGTCGCAAGACCTGTGCACGATCGCGGGAAAGTCTGACCCAGAACAATTCTATCTTGACCACTCAAACGGTGCAGCAGGGCGACCAATCCTGCGAGGATCAAATCATCAGGTAATACGTCGAGTTGCCTGGCACAGGCGTCAAACGCCACACAGGCATCAGCATCAAGGTGGACGGTGGTACTCCCGCGTCCAAAAACATGTATCGCGGCGCGGGCATGATCCACCGGAAGCAAAAGCCGCGGCGGATTGGCTCCCAGCGTCTCGCGCCAGAAGGCCAGTTCTGTCTCCGCAACCGCTTGTGCAATCATTGGAGCTACGTCTGTCGACATAAGATCTGGTGGCACCAAACCCTCCAAGAGAACATTGGCAAGCTGATCCAATCCGCGCAAATCAATCAAGATATGATGCACTACAAGCAACAGACGCAAGGTACCATCGGGCTGCGCTAACCGTGCCAGACGCAACAACCCCCCCGCCGCTAAGTCAAAAGGTGCGTCAACAAAACCGTCGACCTCCTTTGCACCTAGGTCACAGCAGGGAGCAAAGTTCGGCTTAACATTAATGATATGCGGCCGATCTGCTCGCATGTTAAAAGCAACATTAAGAGCAGGCACTTGATCAGAAAGTTGTGCCAACCGCTGGTCAAGCATCGCAGAGGTCACACTAGGATCTAGCGCGTATTGACCGGCCATGTTGTAATAGCTCGGCGCCGCATCATAGAGGACACCGTTTTCAAAACGGTCCACAAACCACAGGCGTTTCTGTTTAGCCGTAGGTTCTTGCATCTGAGGCGTTGCGATTGTCACGCAGGGCGCAACAGTGTTTTGTGTCGAATACGCCGCCTCTGCTTTAGAAATATGATTCGCCGGCGCGTCTGTGTTGTCGCAAATTTGTTCCAACATGACCAAGACATCATCCAGTAACGTCTCGATTCGCGCCCCTTTATAAATCGCCGTAGAAAAAGTGACGTCCAGCGTAATATTATGTCCCGTTTCGATCACATAAAAAGACAGGTCGAATTGCGTTGTTGGCAAAATCACCTCGGAAAATTCAAAGCCCAGTTCGGCGCTGATTTGCGTTAGCCCTCGCCTGTCGTCATGAGTGACACAGATTTCAAACAACGGGTTGGCCGACGGGTCAGGCTGCAGGCCAAGATCGGCCACGATCTCTTGCAGGCTAATAAGGTCGTGGGCAGTAGCCTTAAAAAGCGCAGCTTGGATCAGCGCAATCCGTTCAGCACTGCTTTGTCCCAATGGCAGATCTAAGTAAAGCGGCAGGATGTTAGCAAAAAAACCAATGACTTGGTCCATATAAGGACGGCTCCGACCCGCACTTACAGTTCCTATCACAAGTTTGCTTTGATTGGTCAATTCTGCGACATGGGTCACCAGCGCGGTGAGTATTATCTGGAAAGGCGTCGTTCGCAATTCGCGTGCACGTCGTTGGATCCGCCGCGAAAGTGCGTCTTTTAAGCGGCGGCTTGCCCGTGCCCCTACAAAAGATTTCACAGGCGGGCGAGAATAATCTCCTGGCAGCGTGGTCAATAAGGGGGCCGCTGCAACATTGCTCCGCCAGTAGTCTAGCGCCAAGGCCCGCTCCTTTTTAGCACCTGCGACCCAAAGGGCATAATCAGGAAAATCCTGTGTAAGCATAGGCAGAGGGTCTGCACCCAGCAGGTCGCGTTGGTAAGCATCAAGCAGGTCACGCACCAAAATCTCGGCCGACCAAGCATCGCTGATAATGTGGTGCAGCACTAAAACCAAAGTACTGCCAGAATTGGCGCGGTCGAGCAATCCTATCTGCCATAGCATTTTCTCATCAGCCGAAATGGGACTCTGAGCGAATGCATCCAGCACCGCCGTTTCATCATCGCCGGGTGTCAGGCGTTTAGGCGAAAGCTCCGCGACAGGTTCGGCAGCAATGACCTGATCAAGCTGGTCTTCACCCCAGTCAAAGCTGATGCGCAGGCTAGCATGTTTTCGCGCAACCTGCCGCATCGCGCGAGCCAGCACATCCTCAGTAAGGCGATAGGAAAAATCCAGACGTAGGCAAATGTTGTAAGCCGGACCGGCATCGCTGACCGCAGTTAGCAGATGCAACTGCTGTTGTTGTGGCAGGGCGGGCACGCGATCAGCGTGGGTTCGCATCGACGGCAGGTCGTTGCTTGCTGTTGTTTTGAGGTCCAGCGCAGCAGCCATTTCGCTCAGACGCGATTTAGCAAACAACCAGTCAAGACTCATCTCTGTTCCAAACTGTGTAGTGAGCTGCCCCAGTAGGCGCACAGCCTGCAGGCTGCCCCCCCCAAGTTGGAAAAAATCTGCGTCCGGCCTCGTAATGGGCATACCAAGCAGCTCCTGCCAGATCCCCGCCAGCAGAACTTCCGTTGCGGTCAAGGCGCGGTCTAGTTCTGCGTCAAGGTTTGTACCGAGCTGATCCGCAACGTTCCAATCCGGCACCAACTTCGTATCCAGCATTGAAAGTTGCTGCTGGGGTAGATTTGATTTCAAAAGGCGGAAAGCATCGGATAGTGTCAAATCCTCTGTCACAAACCGTTGGGCCAAAGCTAGATATGCTTCTAGCCAACCGCCTGCAGCCTGTGCCGAAAATCGATCACTGTTCCAGTCGTAGTCAAGCACCACTTGATCGCCGACCCGCAGCAAGTTTAGAAACAAATCAGCACGCGCTCCACTGATCGGCGTCTTATGCAAAGTAGCTCCGCTTAAACTCTGCCCAAGCCCGATTGGGCCGTCTAAGTTGAACAGAGCATGGCGTTCTGGGAGAGTATCAAGCGGCGGGCGCGACCCAGGTTCCAGAAGGTTAAAATGCAGTTGGCGCCCAAGTTCGCTCAAGGTAATTTCCGGTTTGAGATCGACGCTGACTGGCCGTACAAAGCTGAGATTGCCAATTAAGTTAAAACACCCTGACAACACTTGACCGGCGACAGGTACTCCTACTGTGACCCGGTCCTGACCACTAAGCCAGCCCAAAAGCACCACATAGGGTGCCATAAACGCGGCCAAAGGCGTAATGCCGGCTTTGCGCGCAACCTGAGCGATTTCTACATAAAGCGGCGCAATATCGGTGTGTGTTTCGCGCTGCCCGCGCGGGGCCTGTGACTCAGGGTCGGGACCGTCCACCGGCAAAGCCAGTGCCAAGGGAGCCGTATCACTTCGAAAGAACGTCGTTTCTTGTTCCCACTGGCGATAGCTGTCCTGCACATCCACCGGATCAAGTGTGCCGCCTTCAAGTATCTGGCTAATCTCACTTAAGATCAGCGCCAGCGACCATCCATCAAAACCCAAATGACTACTGGTGAGGGCCAGTATCTGTTCATCACCCTCGAGCAGGGAAAGACGTATCGGTGCGCGATCAAATGCGAAGACGTGCGCCAGTGCCTGTGCTATCCAAACGTCAAGAGCCGCATCAAATCCGTGAGAGCCAAGGTCCAGTGCGCAGGTTTCGAAAGGTGCGGTGGCCGCATCACCTACACGCCGGCTGCCATCCGGCGCGAGACAGGCGCGAAGGGCTGGGTGGCGACGGCAGATCTGAGCCCAAGCTGAGGCAACCACGTCGGGCGTCAGTCGAGCTGTGCCAAATCGCAACAATACAAGATCCGTCCAGGTGCCCGGACAAACCAATGCAGCTCGCCGCCGCAGTACCATCTCTCCAGCACTGGCAGGCAAATGTTGCGACCAATCCGGTGATTTGACCGCACCGAACCAGCCGGCGGACTTCATCGCCGCGATCCCCTGTGTTGCCGCCTGAACTATCAGAGCCACGTCGGTGTCGTCATGCGCAGTCGACAGAAAACAGTTGCGCTGTTCCCAGACGAACACCCCGTTATTGAGCAGATGTGTATTCAGGATTTCAGCTCCAGGGCCATAGTTGAAGCGGAAAAGCGACCCAAACCGCTCCATCCGCACAGGCACATCCTCCGCCACAAACAGCGAATCCAGAGTTTGGCACATCGCTTCGGTGCGTGCGGCGAGCTTGGTAGATATTTCAGCACCAGCATCACGGATATGGTCGAGTACAGCGCGCGCAGCGGCCAACGCCATCGGATGGCCGTTGAACGTGCCCGCAACAAATGCCGTACGCGTTCCCGGAGCGCTGTCATCGCCATAGCTCCATGCGCCGCCATCCACCGCATCCATGTAGCGGGCAGACCCGCAAAGCACCCCAATCGGCTGACCGTGGCCCAACACCTTGCCGTAGGTAACTAAATCCGCCTCTATTTCGAACAGTTCTTGCATCCCGCCAGGGGCAAAACGAAAGCCAGAGATTACCTCGTCAAACAATAGCGGAATATCGCGAGCACGGGTCAAGTCGCGCAGCGCATGGAGATAGTCCACCGGGCGGTTTTCCGGATTGCGACTTTGCACCGGTTCAACCAGCACGAGGGCGATATCATCGGCGTGTCGCTCGATCACATCTAGCCCGGCCATGTCGCCATACTCCAGCACGATCGCCGGCTCTACCATGCCCTGCAAGGTACCGTCCGTCATGGGTGCAGTCTGCGGCGTGCCATCATCATCGATCCAGCCAGTGGCTAGCACCCCGTCGAAACTGCCATGATAGGCGCCTTTGAAAATAACGATCTTTTGCCTACCCGTCACCGCACGGGCAATGCGAACGGCGCACATAATCGCCTCAGTGCCAGTGGTAAAAAAAGCACTGCGCTCGGCACCAGTAAGCGCATGAATCCGCTCGGCCACCTGTTCCGCAAGTGGTGTAGCAGGACCGATAGCAGCCCCCCGATCAAGTTCTTCTTGCAAAGATTTTATGACAAAATCACATTTATGACCGAATAAATAAACACCAAAGCCCATCGTCACATCGACATAGCGATTACCGTCCACATCCCAGACGTAGGCACCTTCAGCCCGATCGGCCATTAGCGGGTATGTTAACTCCTTAAGGTGAGGCGCAAATCCGAAGATCGAACGACTATTTGCCAAATGGGTGCGGGCGGACTGTGCCGCTGCCTTCGAACCAGAGCTGCGGGCGTTCCACTGCTCCGCCAGAGCATCGACATGCATCTGCTGCGCAGAACTCACGTCTGAAGACAACTTTTTCGGTTGACTAAATAGACCTTTTATCTCTCCACCAACTGGGTGCGATGCGGTCGTTGGGGAAGAGTTTCTAATTGGCGGAGCAGACTGGACGCCACTTATCACCTGTAACTGACGCGCAATTACGTCTTCAACCATTTTCAATTGCGTCCGCATTACCTCGGCTAAGGGTCCAGACCCTAGTTGAACTCCCAACGCTACAGTTTCGGCGGCGAGGTGCGTATCTGGCGGGGTGAGTACAGGGCGTGTGGACAATAACAGGTCAGCTAGCTTACGCGCCGTGTCGAATGTTTCAAATAGATCCCGCAATTCAACCTTGAGCGCCAGACGTGAAAAAAGCGCGCGCTGGAGTTGTACCATGCCCAGCGAATCCAAACCCAGAGAGATCAGTGGCGCATCCGAGGAAATCTGGTCAGGAGCAACACGGGAAACTCGGGCAATGATCGGTAAAATTTCAGTGTTCAAAGGATCTGAAAGCACTGGGTCAACCACCTGTTCAACCAAATCCGTTGTACCAATAGAAACACCCTGAACCGGCGTTATGACCGGCATTGTCATCGCCCTGACAGGTCGCCGTGGCATCTGCTCTTCCAACATTGGATAACGAGGCAATTGATCGCCGGAGGCGCCGCGAGTGCCATAATATTTTTCCCAGTCGATCGCTCCACCATAGCTCCAAAC
>JABJAS010000177.1 GCA_018666055.1 Halieaceae bacterium
CTCAAATGCCGCGTGGTGCTGGCCTCATGAACTTTGCGGCTGTATTTGGCGGTGCCAATGGAATTGGCTGTTATGTTGTGCTGCTGGAACAACGCATACAGTTCCATGCAACCAACCTTGGCGCCACACAGAACTTCGCAAACGAGTCCGCAGTGGAATTGCTACGTGGCGTTGGCGGCATGTTGACTGAGGCAGGCGCATCCGCATTTGAGCGCGAGGCAATGGCGATAGACCATTTGAACCAGATGATTGTCGCGCAGGCCAATGCTCTTGGTTTTCAAGATGGATTTTTATTCATCGGCTTGACTGTCCTTATTCCATTCATCCCGCTGATATTCATGAAGAATAGGCCCGAAGTTCTAGGCTTCGGTTGATTTGATCGCCGACTTCTTAGAGCAAATGCGGAGAGTGATTTGGTGAGACGATATGCTTGGTGACTTAGCGCCGAGGCGGCTGATAAATCTTATCTATACCGCGCTCACTCCAGAACCCGAAACTTCTCGTGTGTAATGACGCGGAAGTTGTCTGAGACGGTGTCCCGGAAGTTTTTCCATTTTCGAGGGATGGTCTCACGCATGAAAGCGAGGATAGCGTCGGCGAATTGCTTTTGACTTCGATAGTATCGATTGTGGGTGACGTATTGGTGCAAGACGGCCCAAAGTCGCTCAATCGGATTGAGATGTGGGCAATATGGCGATAGCTGGATCGGGTGGATACGGCAGGTTGTTCTTGCAAGAAAAGTCCTGACATCCGGCCCTTTGTGGTAGGCGGCATTGTCCCAGATCACATGAATGAGGCGCTTGTCGGGGTTGCGCTTCTCGATCTCGGCGAGCAGCTGGACGGCGCTGCCCCCATCAACTGTCGTGGGTTCAACAAAGGGCGTATCGAAGGTTTCGAGGTTCACAGCGCCGTGAATGTTTACACGACCGCGCCCAGCTGTACTGAGAACGGCGGGGTTCGATCCAGCCTTCACCCAGGCAAATGCAGGCTTTGACTGATACTCCGGATGCACCGCGTCGGCGAAGTAGGCGGCTTCATCCGCCGGCAGCTCGCGCATCAGCTTTTCGTATAAAGCGATGAAGGCGGTCTGCTTTTCTGCTGACGCAACACGCGGCAGTGGCTTGGGCTTGCGGTACTCGAAACCCAGTCTGGCCAGAAGCTTGATGCAGCCGGAATGGGAATACTCCGGACCAAATTCAGCCGAGATATGCGCCCGAATCTCGACCGTAGAGCGACAGAAACGCTCTTCCAGCCAAACACATAACGCAGCCTCCTCCGCCTGCGTCATCTGGGAATGACCGCCCTTCCAGCCATTCAATGCAAGCGCGTCCCAGCCACCTTCCCGATAGGTTTTGTACCAGCCCCGGATCGTGTCATCGTCCAGATACAAAAACTCTGAAATCGCTTGGCAAGATTTGCCGTCGTCGAGCAGGAGCATCGCATTTGCCCGACGGGCGATACCGTGGTCCTCGCGCTGACGCCGCACGCAAGCCTAAAGCTCGAGACGCTCTGCTGGGGAAAGAAAACCGGTGCGGATCATCGACATAGCTGAATCGCTTCAAACATAAAGGTCAAGCCATCAAATTCGGCTTCTCTATGACTCCGGGTATAATCAAATACAGACGGAATATGTGAATCCCGGAGACAAATTATCCACGGAAACGGTTGGGTAATCTGACCGTCGCGGAGAGAAACTCCGCAATCTGACACCTGATGCAGCTGAGCAGAGGGTGGGGAGATGTATACTTTGGATTTATACAGCCGGGTACGTCGGGCGTGCCACGTTGATGGGGTTACTAATAGTGCGGCGGCGCGTCTATTCGGGGTCGACCGCAAAACGGTGGCGAAGATCCTGAAGCATTCGGTGCCTCCAGGGTATCGGAGAACTGCTTTACCAGTCCGCCCGAAGCTCGACCCGTTCATACCGGTTATCGATCAGATCCTGGTAGACGACAAACGGGTCATCAAGAAGCAGCGGCACACGGCGAAGCGCATTCATGCCCGATTACGGGATGAGCATGGTTTCACCGGCGGCATCACCATCGTCACGGATTATGTTCGCGAGAAGCAACGGCGAACGCGGGAGGTATTCGTGCCGCTGTCGCATGCGCCGGGTCATGCTCAGGTGGACTTTGGTGAAACACTGGGTGTGATCGGCGGGGTCGAGTGTAAGCTGCATTACTTCGCGATGTCGCTGCCGCATTCAGATGCGTTCTTCATGAAGGCGTATCCGGCTGAGACCACGGAAGCCTTCTGCGATGGCCACGCCGCTGCCTTTTCCTTCTTCGGCGGCGTACCGTTGTCGATCCTCTACGACAATACCGTCATAGCCGTTGCCAAGATCCTCGGCGACGGCAAGCGGCTGCGTACAAGGGTCTTCTCAGAGCTCCAATCCCATTACCTGTTCGAGGACAAGTTTGGTCGACCAGGCAAGGGTAACGACAAGGGCAATGTCGAGGGTGTAATTGGCTTTGGCCGTCGTAACTTCCTGGTTCCAGCTCCCCGGTTTGATAGCTTCGACGCCCTTAATGCGTGGCTGGAGATGCAATGCCTTAAGCGCCAAGACGATGTAGTTCGTGGGCATGGTGAGACGATTGGTGAGCGTCTGCTACGAGATCTCGATGGGCTGATGGCCTTGCCGCCGACGCCCTATGACGCCTGTGAGAAGGTCAGCACGCGCGCAACGTCCATCTCGATGGTCCGCTACCGCAATAACGACTACTCGGTGCCTGTCGCCTTCGCCCATCATGAGGTTCAGGTCCGAGGCTATGTCCACGAGGTGGTTATCGGTTGCGGCGCCGCGGTGATCGCACGACATGCTCGGTCCTATGAGAAGGCGGGCATGATCTTCGATCCAATACACTATCTGCCGTTGCTGGAGCAGAAGGTCGGTGCGTTAGACCAGGCAGCCCCATTGCAAGGCTGGGATTTGCCCGAAGAGTTCGCGACCCTGCACCGGTTGCTGGAGGCGCGGATGGGTAAGCCTGGCAAGCGCGAATATGTCCAGGTCCTGCGGTTGCTGGAAACCTTCGAGATAAACCATGTCCATGGCGCCATCCGGCAGGCCCTCGACCTGGGTGCCATTGGCTACGATGCCGTCAAACACCTCATCCTCTGTCGGATTGAGCGGCGGCCACCCAGGCTGGATCTCGATATTTACCCCTATCTGCCAAAAGCGGTGGTCGAGACGACAAAGCCTGCCAGCTACGCGGTGCTGCTGTCAGGAGCCGCGGCATGACCGACACAGCAAATGACACCCCGCAGGTGCTGCTAAAGCATCATCTAACAAAGCTCCGGCTGCCGACCTTCCAGAGCGAATATGCCAAGCTGGCTCAGCAATGCGCAACCCAGAACAAGGATCATGTGCAGTATCTGCTGCGGCTCTGTGAATTGGAGCTGATCGAGCGGGAACGCCGCATGATAGAACGGCGGATCAAGGCCGCTAAGTTCCCGGCGACCAAGAGCCTCGACAGCTTCGACTTCAAGACCATTCCTACGCTGAACAAGGTCCTCACGATGGAGCTGGCTCGCTGTGAGTACGTCGCCCAACGTCAAAACGTGATCGCCCTCGGACCAAGTGGAACCGGCAAAACACATATCGCCCTTGGTCTCGGGCTAGCGGCTTGCCAAAAGGGCCTGAAGGTCCGCTTCACCACGGCTGCAGCTCTCGTCCACGAGATGATCGAAGCCGCGGATGAACGCCGCCTGCAACGCCATCAAAAACAACTGGCCGCCCAGGACCTGCTAATTATCGACGAGCTCGGCTTTGTGCCGTTGTCCAAGACCGGCGCTGAGCTTCTGTTTGAGGTTATCTCCCAGCGCTATGAGCGCGGCTCCATCATCATTACGTCGAACCTGCCGTTCGATGAATGGACTGAGGTCTTCGGCTCGGAACGCCTCACCGGCGCTATCCTCGACCGCCTGACCCATCACGTCCACATCCTCGAAATGAACGGCGAGAGCTATCGGCTTAATCAGAGCCGAAAACGCAAAGCCTGAACAAACCCGCCGCAAACTACAGCCATCAAACCGTCATTTAGACAGCGACCCTTAGCCTGCATCAGCTATAGCTGATGCAGGCTAAGGGGGCCATCCTGAACCAGCAAGATGGACCTATATTCTACCGGGAACTGGCCCCTTTTTGCTCCGGGATTGACAGGGCTACAATCGTACAAGAAATCATATCTATGGCCGAAGCGGGGCTTTCCCTTCCCTGATCGCGAAAATGGAATCCCTGTTCGGCCAGCCTAAATTCCCTGTTCTTACGAGTAGGGAATTTCCCGATTTAGATCGATAAATCTGGCGCTTAGAGGCGCCTTCGCGTGGTCAGGGAGCCTGAAACCGCCGAATTTCCCTGTAAATTCCCTGCAAAACAGGCCAGAGAACGGGAGACGGGTTCGCTCGCGCATGCAAGCCGCGCCATCGTCTTTTGCGCATGCAAACGCCGAGAGAGCGCTCGTTACGTCTGCAGTTGAACGCACTCATCCCCTGGTACATTCCAGCGGCACAAATGCTCCAAATTGCCATCCTAAATTCTGACGCCTACCATCGTGCCCAATTTTGGCTTCTTCATGATGGAGCAATGGACGAATGGAGATTCAACCAATCTCTGGCGCGATAGGTGCGGAAATCACTGAGGTCGACCTCAAGCAGTTCCGTGCGGATATAAGGGCGTTTTTGCAGAGTAATCTGCCCGAGATGATCCGCAGAAAAACGGCTGCTGGCATTGAGCTCAGCGAGGCTGAATATCGTGCGTGGATGAAAATCCTGTCCGACCAAGGCTGGATCGCTGTGAATTGGTCAAAGAAAGACGGAGGCCCTGGCTGGTCCTTATGGGAACGGTAAGCCTATGAGGAAGAATATTACCGGGCCAAAGCTCCACGCGTTGTGGACATCGGCGTGCGTATGGTTGGCCCTGTGCTTTTAGCATTTGGCAAACAACAGCAGCGCCAAAGATTCCTGCCGCGCATTATCGATAGCTCAGAATTATGGTGCCAGGGCTATTCCGAACCCGGGGCAGGCTCGGACCTCTCGTCCCTCAAAACGAAGGCCGTTTTGGATGGTGATGCCTATCGCGTCCAGGGTTCCA
>JABJAS010000178.1 GCA_018666055.1 Halieaceae bacterium
ACCATGACGTCGTTGATCGGCCGATTTAATCGCGCTTGTACCAAACGCCCATGGGTACCGGAACACCTCCAATACGAGGGCGCTTTCGAAGAGTCACTGCAGAAGCTGTGGTTTGATACCCATGTCCATGATCCCCGGGTGCTCAAGTGGGTTATCGATATTGTGGGCACTGAGCGATTGCTCTTGGGGACTAATTTTGCCGGCTGGGACCAACATGCCATGACCCACGATGTCGATCCGACACTGGCTGAGACGATGAGTCGTAACGCCAAAACCTTGTTACGGATAACACCTTAATATGATCATGACCCGCTCTGAGGCAGAACTGGCCCAACGATGGCCCCTGATCATGGCAACCTGTATCGGCATCGTGAGCAGTTCTTTTGTCTTACCCTATTACTCGATTGGCGCACTCCTCACCCCGGTGACCGAAGAATTTGGCTGGAGTCGAGCACAATTCCAAGCTGCCATTTTGTTCAGTTCAGGCTTGGGTGCTCTGACCTCGCCATTGATCGGCTGGCTTAACGACAAATACGGACCGCGGCGTGTTGTGCTGCCTTCCATGATCGGCTTATCGCTCGGCTTGTTCACCGCATCCCAAATTCAAGGGCAACTCTGGATGCTGTTTCTCGCCTACGGCATGATGGCATTGCTCGGGGCAGGCACTATCCCGGTCACTTGGACGCGCGCGATCGCGACCAGTTTTTTTAAGCGTCGCGGGCTAGCGCTGGGACTCGCCCTCACAGGCACCGGTATTTGTGCGTCTGTCGCACCCCACTACACGGTCTGGCTCACCGATCAATTCGGCTGGCGCGGCGCCTATATGGGACTCGCGTTAGTCCCCATACTGCTGGCGTGGCCTACGCTATTTTTCTTATTTAAACCCCTCGATACGGCTGCCGATATCTCAACCGACGTAACGTCAGATACCACTGCGGCCATCCACAGCGGGTTGACCCTTGGCGAAGCGGTCCGGGGTTATCGATTCTGGGTCTTACTGCTCTCCATTCTGTTTGCCTATCAGGGCTTTTCCGGCATCGGCCCTAATCTGCTGCCCTCGCTCACAGACGATGGATTCAGCCGCGAACAAGCCGCATCGGTACAGAGCGTTTACGGCATCTCCATTATCGTTGGCAGAGTGGTAGTCGGGTATTTGGTCGATCGGTTTTGGGCCCCCGGTGTAGCCGCTTTGTGTCTAGCCGTGCCGGCTGTCGGCGCCTATCTACTCTATGGCTCACAAAGCTTCGAGACCGCAGCCCTCGCTGCTTTTTTGATTGGCTTTGCCGCAGGCGCAGAGCTCGACCTAATGGCTTTTTTGGCGGCCCGCTATTTTGGTCTGGCTCACTACGCCAAGATCTATTCTATTCTTTACGCCACCCTCGCCGTCTGCTCTGGGACTGCACCGATGATTTTCGCTTCTGTTTACGACCAGACCGGGAGTTACGACTACGGCTATGCCGTGGCGTCGGGTTTGTTCTTAGTCTCGGTGGTACTGATTCTCTTACTGGGTAAATACCCAAAAGAGTTTGCCAACACGCACTGAGGCACGCTCGATTTCATGACTGGCGAAAGCGACTTCTCTGCTCGACAGCAGCGTATGCAGTGCTCGGGGAAATGGCACTAGAACGGCACACACTATCGACGCATCAACCCCAGCGACATTGCACGCCTCATATTGCACGCCTCATGCCCGTCTACGGCACAACACGGCGCGCAGCCTTGCTAGCGCGGTCCAGCCCACTTCCGCGGACTAAAACGAGGTCGATTCATTAGCGCCGCTTCTTTTACTGACTCGCGTGCGCTTGACGCTGCAGCCATCAGGAGTTGACCGCGGCAAGCCGCAAAGACCAGGTCGCCGAGGCTATAAAACCACTTTTATATGCCGGTGTAGTTATCCACCTACCGGCGCCCAGGCGAGCAAACTCGCGTCATTAGAGAAGGTGTTCGGCACCAATTTAGCGCCACCCGCTTCCGCCAACGCCACATACTCTACCCAGCTCACCACCGCCACAATAGGCGTACCCACGCCACTGTCGAAGGTCAGGGGACCATAGATGTTGGCCGTATAAATGAGATCCTCATCGCTCACGCGCTGGGTTGCGTCGTGCCGGGCTCCTGCGGGCTCATAGAACCAAGTACCCGGCCCGTAACCCTCGGGTGGCCCTGCTCTGACACCTAGGGCACCTTGAAGCACCAAGAA
>JABJAS010000179.1 GCA_018666055.1 Halieaceae bacterium
AATGACCAGACGGCTAACTGGCCGCGCTTGGCGCTATTAGCCCCTTTGATAATGAGCTCAACGATGCCGTTCATTCCGCCGTTACGCGAAATGATGCCCACCATGCCTGCAATCATAAAGGTGAACAGCATAATCGTGACGTGATCCCGGTCGGCCACTGCGTTGACGACATAGACTTCAAAGCTGCCAAACAGCCCATAAAAAAAGCCTTTGAGGGTCATGCCCTCTAGCGCCCAAGCGCCGAGCCAGATGCCTAGCATCAAAGCGGGCAGGACACTCCGCAATAGCAGCGCCATGCCAATGGCCACCAGCGGCGGAAGAATAGAAATCCAAGCGGGGATGACCGGCGCTTCGGTGGCAGCCAGAACCTGATCATTGGCGATGAGTTCAAGGGTAACGTTGCCTCGATCTGATAAAACAACGTCAGAAAACACCCTCGTCTGACCCGATTGATCGGATTCGTAGTGTTGTTGGCCAATGCGGAGAAGCACCGGTTGATCACTTGCCTCATCTAACTCGGCGGTGACGTGGTAGTGAATGCCATCGAGAAAGACTTGCGGCGCATTAATCTCCGCAGCCGTCAGGTGAGTGCTGGTGACGAGGCACAGTAGTGCGCTAATCCACCACAGTCCCCTACCAATCGCTCCAAGACCGTTTCGCATTCACATCCCTCGTTTTAGAGCGGTCGATTATTACAGTAATCTGGCATGATGTGTTGATTGTTCCTCGCCGCCGGTTGTTATTGGGTCAGGCTAGGCCAGTGTGCCGACTGAGGGTGCAGGGGAGTGAGATTGTGGTGAAGCGGTACGGTGAACGAGTCATGATGGAGCGCTCATGCTAGAGGTGATGTTGCTGTTCGGTGCGGGTGTGCTGGGTGGCATGATGAATGCGATTGCCGGGGGAGGCAGCTTTATTACTTTTCCGGCCTTGATTGCCGCAGGTGTTCCTCCGATTAGTGCCAATGCCACCAATACTTATGCCTCCTGCGCCGGTTATATCAGTGGCGCGCTGGGCTTTCGGCATGAACTGTGGGCGCATCGCCAGTTGCTGCCAAGGATAATGCTATCGAGTTTATTCGGTGGCGCACTGGGCGCGTGGTTACTGATACAAACGTCACCACAGGCTTTTGCGGTAGCGATTCCCTGGCTTTTGTTATTTGCCACCGTGTTACTGGTTTATGGTCACCGTCTACAAGCCGCCTTGCGCGACTGGTTTGGGCACTCTGCGAGGGCGTCGGCGCTCGGCATGCTGGCTTTTTCCCTCGCGTTATTAGTCATCTCTATTTATGGGGGATTCTTTAATGCCGGCCTAGGCATCATCTTGCTGGGATTCCTGACGCTGGCGGGTTATACCGACGTCCACTTGATGAACGGCATCAAGCTGCTGGTATCCGCAGTGGTCGCCCTGATTGCGATCACGATTTTTGCCTCAGAACACATCATTGCCTGGTATCAGGGCAGTATCGTATTGGTGGGTACGCTACTCGGCGGCTATGGCGCCGCGATAACAGCAAAGTGGGTTAATCCGATCTGGATCCGGCGACTGATGATTTTGATTGCTGGCGTGACGACGGCTTATTTTTTTGCCGCCTCAATGGGCTGATGTCACCGATGACGGCGTTGCCTCTCGCGTGAACGCCAAAGCGGCCAGGGCACCGACAATTGAAAAGGCGAGTAACAGTACGAACAGGTGTTGGAACCCAAGTAATCCGGGATTTTGGTCAATCAGATAACCCGCGATCGCTGCCACATACACGTCGGGCGTGTAACCAATCACCGAGACCAACCCCACCGCAGTCCCCGTGACAGCGAGGGGTATTTGTCCTTCTTCGAGTAGACCAAAATAAAGCCCTCTCAGGCCGAAAATAGCGACGCCCGTGACCAACGTATTCAAGAGAATCATCGACAGACTGCCCAGTGCCTGCCCGGTAAAAGCAAATAGAGAGTGACTGATGATCAGTAGCACAAAGCAGACCACCGCCATGCGCGAGATCCCAAAACGATCACCGAGTAAGCCCAGCGCTAATGCCGCAACAGGCCGTGTCCAGGCGCCAGCGGTAACAATTTGCGCCGCATCGATCTCGTCAATCCCATGGCCGCGAACGGCAAACAAGGCATATTGATCGAAGGCTTTGTAGCTTGAGTAGGCGCACACCAAGACCGTGGCCTGAAGCCAGACGACTTTGAGCTTAACCACCGCGCGGAATTGGGTCAGCGCGGTTGCCCATCCGCTGTCGTGCTTTGTTTCGGTCTCAGCAGGAATGCCGCGCAACGTAAACCACACCATCACCCCCACTGCGGCCGTTGCGGCGGTATAGCCATAGATTACCTGCCTGAGTATCACGCCTTTCTCGGTCAGGGTCGCACTGTCGTATCCCAATGGGAAGGCACTGGCAAAGGCGAGCAC
>JABJAS010000180.1 GCA_018666055.1 Halieaceae bacterium
CAATCACTAAGAGTTTTCTCATGGTGTTTCCCTGCCTTGTAATAGTATGAAGTAGTGGCTTCCCACCTTCATCAGTGGAAGAAGCTGTACATATTGAAGTAGCCTGATTCAGCAAACTTGATTCTCCTTATGTGCACTGGATTATAGCTGCTCGCTCATCACACCGAGTATCATATTCGGACATTCGCCCATCGCTTAGCCGCCTGGCCTGTAACTTACTCGGAAAGTGAAATGGATACGGCGCGCATACCTTAAACGCACGCACCATCGCCTAAATCCGCCTGTCCGAATATGATATATCTTACTCTCAGAGGCACGCCTATACTCCCCGCACATAAAGATCCTCTTAGGACACATCCATGAGTGATAATACCGAGTTCGTCGACGTTCTTGTGATAGGTGCGGGCCTTGCCGGTATCGGCAGTGCCTGCCAGTTGCGTCGCAACATGCCAGAACTGAGCCTTGCCATACTGGAGGCCCGCGCAGTGAGCGGCGGCACCTGGGACTTGTTCCGCTACCCGGGCATTCGTTCAGACAGCGATATGTACACCTACAGCTATGGCTTCAAGCCCTGGACTGACAAATCCGCCATTGCTGACGGCGACAGTATTCTCAACTACATTCGAGAAGCGGCAGACGAGTACGATCTTAATCAGCATATCCGCTACAACCACAAGGTCGTGTCGGCCCACTGGTGTTCACAAGATAAGCTCTGGACAGCAACAGTTGTTCGATCCGACGGCGAAGAGCAGTTGGCCATCCGCTGCCGATTTATTCTCAGTTGCACCGGCTACTACGATTACGAGCAGGGTTATACCCCTGAATTTGACGGAATAGATGACTTTCAAGGGGAGATTGTTCACCCCCAGTTCTGGCCAGAGCAGCTGGATTACAAAGACAAGCGTGTTGTGGTGATTGGCAGTGGCGCTACGGCGGTAACACTGATCCCGAGTATGGCTAATGACACCGCCAGTTTAGTGATGCTACAGCGCTCACCCACTTATATCGCCAATGTGCCCGCGGAAGACCCCTGGCTCAAACCCTTGAGTAAATTCATGCCGAATAGCTGGGTGTTCCGCTCCATCCGCTGGAAGAAAGTATTACTTCAGCAATACATCTATCGCTTATCCAGAAAGAAGCCCAGGGGCTTACGCCGATACTTACTCAACCAGGTGCGTGAGGAATTGGGCCCAGATTACGACGTGGATACCCACTTCACACCCAGCTATAACCCCTGGGATCAACGCCTGTGTGCGGTGCCCGATGGGGATATGTTCGCCGCCATCCGTGAAGGCAAAGCCGAAGTGGTGACTGATCACATCGATCACTTCAATAGCTCAGGTATCACCCTTAAATCCGGCAATCAGTTGGACGCAGACATCGTCGTCATAGCTACCGGCCTGAAACTGAAGTTCGGTGGCGATATTGCCTACCGCATCGACGGTGAGGAAATCGATCCGACAGAGCGCTTTGTTTACCGTGGCATGATGCTCGAAGGCGTACCCAATTTAGCCATGAGCGTGGGTTACACAAATTCCTCCTATACGCTGAAAACCGATCTCACCGCCAAATACGTCTGCGGACTACTCAAGAAGATGAAACGCGGTGGCTATAGCCACGTCATTCCAACGCCAAGCGATGAAATGAATGAGGTGCCATTACTGGACTTTGACGCAGGCTACGTGCTTCGAGCGCGCGACATCATGCCCAAGAGCGGTGACCGACAGCCCTGGAAGAATAACGACAGCTACACCAAAGACTATGCCAGCCTGGAATTTAAACGTAACAAATACAGCGAACTGGAATTTCATTGATATCAGAGGCCACACGATGAAAAACACGATACTTAAAGTTGGGGCTGCGTTCGTTGTCGCTATCGCAGTATTTGTCATTGCACTACCGACCATCATGCACAAGGCTGGCTTACACCCACAATACACAGGCGAAACCCATCAACTGCCTGCCGGCATGCGCGCACTCATAGTAACCACCAGTCACGGGGTGCTAAATGCTCCGGGAGAAACAACGGGTAAAGCTACCGGTATCGCTCTTTCAGAGTTGACACACCCCTATTACAGCTACCTGGATGCCGGCATGCAGATTGATGTCGCCAGCATTAAGGGCGGTCAGATTCCAGTCGATCCCAGTGGCTTCAGTCGCACCATGATCAGCCCCGAAGACGAGCGTTACCTCGATGACACCATTCTACTCGCCAAAGTGGAAAACTCCCTGCGTATATCTGACATCGATTTCAACCAGTACGACGCCATTTTTATTGTCGGCGGTTGGGGTGCAGCTTACGATTTGGGTTATTCAGAAGTGTTGGCCGATAAAATAGGTGAAGCCTATTACGACGCTAAAGAGCCACTCATGGGTTCTGTCTGCCACGGTGCCTTGGGCTTTATCAACGTAAAAGACCTTAACGGCAACAAACTGATAGCCGGCCGTGCCATGACAGGCGTCACCGACAAACAGGTCAAAGAGCTGGACATTGAACTTACCCCACTGCATCCAGAAACGGAGCTGCGTAAAGCCGGTGCGGTATTTGAAAGCCAAACGGCCTTTCGGGATGTTTTCGCGACGCACGTGGCCATCGATGCAGAGCAGCGCTTTATCACCGGGCAGAATCAAAACTCCGGTTTAGAAACCGCGCAAAAGATGATTGCTATATTGGCCCGCAAATAGCGCGCTCGATCAACGAACATAACCCTGAGTGGCGAGATGGACAACACAATGATTTTCCGAATAGTTCGCACCAGTGGAGCGATAGCTGGTATAGCGTTAATCACAGCTTGCTCGGGAGACCAGGCTGAGTCGCAAAAGCGACTTGAAGCGCAAGAGTACTACCGCACGACCAATGCTGTTATTCCGGCCAACGAGGAGATCATTTCATTTCCCTCGCCGCCCTCGTCGACCTTATCTTCATCAGGGCCCAGTAGCGCCCGCCCTGCGCCCAACCCGGACCGCAATGCCTATTTCGGCGATCTGCATGTGCATACAACATTGTCCTTCGATGCATCGGCGTTCGGCACCACTGCCACACCAGCCGATGCCTAC
>JABJAS010000181.1 GCA_018666055.1 Halieaceae bacterium
CGATATGGCTGGTTACCCGCTGTGGCGGGGCAATGTGCGCGACGACGTATTGCGCAAATTGGTCTATACCAATGCCGAGTTCTCAGGCGCAACGGCGCATGAGCTGGGTTTTGCGACAGAAGTGGCGGAAGATCCGCTGGCGCGAGCGATGGCGCTGGCGCACGAAATTGTGGGTAAAAACCCTGATGCGATTCGGGCTGCCAAGCGCTTGTCTAATGCACTGGCACACATTAGCGACGAGGACTTGTTATTGGCAGAGTCGCGAGAGCAAGACGACATTATTGGGCAGGCTAATCAAGCCGAAGCAGTCATGGCTCAGATGGAGGGCAGGGCACCTCGGTTTTCGTGACCGGGTCGGTGGCACCCTTCACCGTCTGCTCTGTGAAAATGGATCCAACCGGATCTTCTAATGTAGTGCCTTTATTAGTGATGACGGAGAGTCCAGCATGAGCGATACCGAAACCGTGACACATCACCGAGTCTGCCACTTATGCGAGGCCATGTGTGGGTTGGTTATTCAAACCGAGGGCGCGAGAGTTGTCGATATTCGGGGTGATCGGGCCGATCCCCTCAGTCGCGGGCATATCTGTCCAAAGGCGGTCGCCTTGCAAGACATTCATGAGGACCCTGATCGACTGCGTCAGCCACTGAAGCGAGTACGGTCAGCGCCGGGCGTCTACCATCATGAAGAAATTGAATGGGGCGAGGCATTTGATCTGGCGGCCGATGCGCTGGCAGCAACCATTCGGGATCATGGAGTTGATGCGGTCGGGGCGTACTTTGGCAACCCTGCGGTTCACAACTACGGAATGCTGACTCATCAGCGAAACTTGTTCAGGCATATCCGAACACGTAATCGCTTTTCTGCGACATCCGTCGATCAGTTACCCCACCATTTGGTGTCCTTGTGGTGCTTTGGTCACATGCTGTTGCAGCCCATTCCCGACGTCGATAGAACGCATTACTTTCTGATGCTCGGTGCGAACCCGCTGGCCTCAAATGGCAGTCTCTGGACAGTGCCTGACGTGCGCCGTCGGCTGAAAGACTTGCAAGCGAGAGGCGGTAAGCTGGTAGTGATTGATCCGCGGCGAACTGAGACGGCGGAGATGGCCAGCGAGCATCATTTTATCAAGCCCGGGACCGATGCGACTTTCTTACTGGCTATGATACATGTGTTGTTCCGCGATGAGCTGGTCGATTTGGGCGCAATGGCTTCCTATACAGATGGACTGGATGAGGTCGGGGCGGCAGTGCGCGATCTGACGCCGCAATGGGCCGAGGCGCGAACCGGTATTGCGGCGGCCGATATCGAGCGCATCGCTCATGAGATGGCGGCGGCCGAGGCAGGCATTTGCTACGGGCGAATGGGGGTGAGCACCCAGGCGTATGGCGCTCTGTGTCAGTGGGCGATACAGGTCATTAATGTTGTCACCGGGAATCTTGATAAGCCCGGCGGCAGTCTTTTTACGGCGCCGGCAATGGATCAGGTCGCCAATACCGGTCCGGGGGGGTTCGCTCGGTTTACGAGTCGAAAGCGCGGTTTACCGGAGTTTAACTACGAGCTGCCTGCAGCGGCGATGGCCGATGAAATTCGCACCCCCGGAGAGGGGCAGATCAAGCTGATGGTCACCGGTGCCGGTAACCCCGTTTTGTCCACACCCAACGGGCAGGCGCTGGACGCTGCCTTGGAGGAGGTCACGTTTATGATTTCCCTCGATCCGGCACTGAACGAAACGACGCGTCATGCTGATTTGATTTTCCCGCCGACGTCGCCCCTAGAGCATGACCATTACGACATTGCATTCCATAATCTGGCGATTCGGAATACCGCTCGGTATAACCCCGCAGTATTCGACAAGCCGGAGGGCGCCTTCCATGATTGGGAGATATTTTCGGAACTTGGGGAGCGCCTTGCCGAACGACTAAACTTAGCGCCGATGCCCCGGATGGCGCCAGATCGTTTAGTCGATAGCGCATTACGGGCGGGGCCTTACGGAGATCAGACTGAGTGGCAGCTGAGTATTGAGAAATTAAAAGCGCATCCCTCCGGTGTCGACATGGGGCCGCTTGAGCCATCTTGCCCAGAGCGACTGCAGACGCCTGAAAAGCGCATTCATCTGGCGATAGATGCCGTGTTTGAGGACATTGATCGCCTGGTTAATGAGCAGCTCGAGCAAACCGAAACGTATCGGTTAATCGGTCGGCGGCATGTGAGAGACAACAACTCATGGATGCATAACCATCACCGGTTAATGAAAGGTAAGCCAAGGTGCCAATTGTTAATGAATACAGCTGATGCACAGAGAGAGGGTTGGCAGGCCGGAATGTTGATCAAGATTCAAAGTCGCATCGGAAGTATTGAAGCCGAGTTGGCCTGCACAGATGACGTCATGGAAGGCGTCGTGAGTCTGCCTCATGGTTATGGGCATGGCCAGCCCGGGACGCGAGCACAGACCGCTAGCCAGCACGCAGGCGTGAGCTGCAACGACATTACCGATGAGCAGTTTATCGACCAGTTGTCGGGTAACGCTGCTTTAAATGGGCTGGCGGTTAAGCTCAGTATCGGAGCGATGGCCTGATGCACGCAGGAGGCAACGATGACTGAAGAACGGATCCCGCTGGCTGCCATCGATAGCGGTGAAAAGTATGTCAATGAGCGGGGTATGCGCGTCATTAAGGATGGCATCAAAGCCTCGTCGACAGAGACAGCCCCGTTGCCGAAACCCGATTGGTTAAGAATGCGGATACAGAGCAGTCCCAAGTTTGACGCGGTCAGGTCGATTGTTCACGAGCATCGCTTGGCAACAGTCTGCGAGGAGGCCAAGTGCCCCAATATCAGTGAATGCTGGAGCGCGGGCACCGCAACGATCATGTTGATGGGTGACGTGTGCACCCGTGCCTGCCGATTTTGTTCCGTGAATACGGGTAATCCGAATGGCTGGCTCGATGGCGAAGAGCCAGCTAACACAGCTCAAGCCGTGCAGTTAATGGGCCTGCGGTACGTCGTTCTGACTTCGGTCAACCGAGATGATCTCAGTGACGGGGGTGCAGCGCACTATGCAGCAGTCGTCTCGGCTACGAAGCATCAGAACCCGCAAACTGCGGTCGAGGCGCTCACGCCTGATTTTTTGGGTGATCAAAAAGCCATTGAGGTCCTTCTCGACTCTGGGATAGATGTCTTTGCGCAAAACGTAGAAACCGTAGAGCGGCTGACGCACCCTGTCAGAGATCCGAGAGCGGGCTATCAGCAAACACTTGATGTGTTGGCCTACGCGAAAGCCTATCGACCTAAGGTGATCACCAAAACCTCACTGATGCTCGGTTTGGGCGAGAGTGAAGCAGAACTGCAGCAATGCATGGATGATCTTCGTGCGCACAATGTTGATGTCCTCACATTGGGGCAATACCTGCAGCCGACTAAGCACCACCTGCGGGTGGAGCGCTTCGTGACGCCAGAAGAATTCGAGCGTTATCGGCAGTGGGGGTTAGAAAGAGGTTTTATGGAGGTCGTATCGGGCGTTTTTGTGCGCTCTAGCTATCGCGCCGAGAGAGTATTGGAGCATAATAACGTAGGCCTTGGAGGAGGGGTAAGTTGATGTTAAGAAAGGTTGCTACCCGTTTATGACGACGACGTTCACGCACGTGGGGCTGCTAGGACGCCGAGAGCACCCTGGCGTTGAGGAGGTGGTGTCTGGGCTCTTGAAGCTCCTAGATCAGCGTAATATTCAGGTGACGATCGAGGATCGCCTCGCCACACTCGCCCACTTTGAGCGCCGTGAAATGGCGTCTCGCGATCAAATTGGCACGATGGTTGATCTGGCGATTGTGATTGGCGGCGATGGCAGTTTGCTCAGCGCTGCGCGCACGTTAGTCAAGCACGATACCCCTGTGATTGGGATCAACCGGGGAAGGTTGGGATTTCTCACCGATGTGAGTCCCGATGATTTGCTGGAGCAAGTCAGCGCAATTTTGAATGGTGAGTACCTGAGCGATCGACGATTTCTGCTGGATGCCGAGGTGTGGCGTGGTGAGCAAGTTGTGGGTCGGGGTGAGGCGCTCAATGACATCGTCGTGAATTCTGGCGCCTCAGCACAAATGGTGGAGTTCGAGCTCAGTATTGATGGTGACTTTGTGTATCGCTTGAACGCGGATGGTTTGCTGGTCGCTACCCCAACGGGGTCAACAGCCTATTCCTTGTCGGCAGGTGGGCCCATTGTCTCGCCCGATCTTGACGCGCTGGTGTTAGTCCCCATGTTTCCTCACTCATTGACCAGTCGTCCTATTGTGGTCAGTGGGCACAGTGAGATTCGGATCGATGTGGTATCGCGTAACGATATCCATCCGCCCATCACTTGTGATGGTCAAATTTCTATCACTGCCTTGCCCGGCGACTCGGTGCGTATCCGTAAAAAATCGCGTGAGCTCACGTTGCTGCATCCTCCTGGCTACAGTTTTTACGCGACCTGCCGGGACAAGCTTCGCTGGTCAGATGCCCTCGTTCAGTAGCTTCCCACCTGCAATACAGCGAGCTCCTGCCACCTTCCTTTTGGTGGCAGTGACCGTTGGCTGTTTTTTGCTGTTTTATCCGCTGCAGTGGATGAGTATGTTGCAGCAGTTTAACTTTGTGCCGTTTCGTGCCGCCGGCGGTTATGTGGCTTTTGGCGAGATGGGCACCGATTGGTGGAGGTTGATCACCCCCACGTTGATTCATTTTGGTTGGCTGGATGTTGTTTTTAACTGCTTATGGCTGTGGGAATTTGGTCAGCGAATCGAGCACCGATTGGGGGCCGCTAATGTATTGGCACTGTACGGCGTGACAGCAATGGGCAGCAATTATTGTCAGTACCTCTGGGAGGGGCCGTCGATTTTTGGCGGTATGTCTGGAGTGGTCTATGCTTTTATGGGCGTCATCTTGGTGTCGCACTGGCGACGGCCCGGTTGGATCCTGCCGCCGCCCATGGCAGTGTTTGCCTTCATGCTCATTTGGCTATTGATTGGTATGGCCGGCAGTATGGAGTTCATTGGCACAGGTGCGGTCGCTAATGGTGCTCACGTGGGGGGACTATTAACGGGCTGTCTGCTGGGCATGCTACTGAGCACTGCGCCCCACATTTTTGGGAGGCGCTGAGTTGTCGGACGTTTATCGTCAATCCGTCCGTCAGATGGACAGAAAAACCTACGACCGTCTTGTTGAGGCGCTAGCGATCGGCCGTTGGCCAGATGGCCGGGGGTTGACGGACGATCAGCGGCAGTCAGCGATGCAGGCAGTGATCACCTGGGGAGAGCTGCACTTGGCGCCCGAAGAACGGGTTGGTTTTATTGATAAAGGCAGCAAGGAAAAGGCGGCCCGCGATGACCCCACACCCCTAAACTGGAAGGAGCCACTTGGTGACTGAACTCCGCGGTATGTTGCGCAAAATGAAAACAGAGTTGGCCGAGGTGGTGAACTACACGTTGTTACCAGACCAGGGTGGTTTATCGGTTAATGATTTTTTAGGTCTGCCGCTACGCTTATCCTTTACCGGCGTGATTGAGTGTGTCGCTTGCAAGCGCCTGACCAAAAAAAGTTTTAATCAGGGGCACTGTTACCCCTGTTTTCGTAAGCTGGCCGCCTGCGACACCTGCATCATGAGTCCCGCAAAATGTCACCTTGCTGAAGGGACCTGCCGAGAACCCGAGTGGGCGGCCTTAAATTGCCAAGTCCCCCATATTGTCTACTTAGCGAACACGTCGAGTGTCAAAGTGGGTATAACCCGTGGCACCCAAGTGCCCACCCGCTGGATGGATCAGGGCGCGACCCAAGCCAAGCCTATTGCGCGAGTGCAAACTCGCTATCAATCCGGACTGCTAGAGGTGTTATGTGCACAAGAGGTCGGTGATCGCACCGCTTGGCAAACTATGCTCAAGGGAGATAGCGATCCTCAAGATCTTGAGGCCATACGAAAAAGCCTGATGGACAGTTGTCGAGAGGGCATCGATGACTTGAAGCGACAGCACGGTGAAGAGGCCTTTGAACTATTGGAGGATGAGCCAGAGACGACGATTCGCTATCCGGTTCTGAGCTGGCCCGAGAAGGTCAAAGCGCATAATTTTGATAAGCAGGCCGTTGTCGAAGGCACGTTGATGGGGATTAAGGGGCAGTATTTAATCCTCGACACGGGTGTTCTGAACATCCGTAAATTTGGTGGTTACGAAGTTGATATTGAGGTGAGCGCATCATGATGGCATTCCGCGAGGGCCTACCCGCTACGATCCGCCGAGCGGATTACCAGACGCCCGATTTTACGGTGACGGCAGTGTCGCTGTCGGTGCAGATATTTTCGGGACGAACCGAGGTAACAGCCACGCTGTCATTTGTGCGTCGTGGTGCGGCGGCGGCGCCGTTACAGCTCAATGGTGAGCAGCTGACGCTACAATGGGTCGAGCTGGATGGCGAACGACTGAGCGAGGACCACTATCAGGTGACCGATGATCAGTTGCTTATTCCGTTGGTACCTGATCAATTTGAATTAAAGACCTGTGTACGCATTTGTCCTGAGGAAAATACTTCTTTGGAGGGTTTTTATCGTTCGCAAAGCGCCTACTGCACGCAATGTGAGGCGGAAGGTTTTCGCAAAATCACTTACTTCCCAGACAGACCTGATGTACTGGCGACCTACACAGTGTCGCTTGAAGC
>JABJAS010000019.1 GCA_018666055.1 Halieaceae bacterium
AAAGCACTTAAAGCTGACCTTGGAGTCGGGCGGTATTGAAGTGGATGCGATCGCCTTTAATATTGATGTCGACGAGTGGTCAGCGGCACCGCTAACGCAGCTCGGCGCGTTATACCGTTTGGATATCAATGACTATCGCGGCACACGCTCGCCGCAATTAGTGATCGAGGCTTTTTGGCCGCACTGAGAGGCTTTGTACCGTGATCGGATATGGCGGAGCATCACGCAACCCTTTAGACTCTGGGCACCTGTTGACCAGTAGGCTGTAAAACGTGGAAATCGCCCCGCTTGTGACTCAAATTAAAGATATTCGTGCGCGTACTGACGTGCTTAGGGGGTATCTTTGACTTCGCTATTAAAAAGGATCGATTAAAAGAAGTAGAGTTAGAGTTGGCTGAACCCAGCGCTTGGGATGATCCACAAAATGCGCAGGCTCTCGGTCGGGAGCGTGCTGCGCTCGAGATCGTTGTCTCTACGATTGAGACGCTCGACAGCGGCTGCGACGATGCCAGCGATTTGCTTGAGCTCGCGGTAGAAGAAGATGACCAAGAGACTGCGCAATCGGTAGAACAAGACCTCGCTGGACTGGAGACGTCGCTGGAGCAGCTTGAGTTTCGGCGTATGTTCTCGGGGGAAACCGATCCCAACAATGCTTATTTGGATATTCAGGCAGGCTCCGGTGGCACTGAGGCACAGGACTGGTCTGAGATGCTCCTGCGCATGTACCTCCGATGGGGCGAGGACAAAGGCTTTAAGACGACGTTACTGGAGGCCTCTGCAGGGGACGTAGCCGGCTTGAAGAGCGCGACGATCCAGTTCGAGGGTGACTATGCGTTTGGTTGGCTGAGGACTGAGACGGGGGTCCACCGGTTGGTGCGAAAGTCACCTTTTGATAGCGGTGGCCGACGCCATACCTCTTTTGCCTCAGTTTTTGTCTCCCCAGAAATTGACGACAATATCGAGATCGAGATTAACCCTGCCGATTTACGGGTCGACACCTATCGCTCTTCTGGAGCGGGTGGGCAGCACGTCAATACGACCGACTCAGCCGTGCGCATTACCCACGAACCCACAGGTACAGTATCGAGCTGCCAGACTGAGCGCTCTCAACATCAAAATCGCGATAACGCGATGAAGCAGCTGCGGGCAAAACTCTACGAATTGGAAATGCTGAAACGCAATGCTGAAAAACAAGCGTTGGAAGACAGTAAAGCGGATATCGGCTGGGGGAGTCAGATCCGTTCCTATGTTCTTGACGATGCGCGTATCAAGGATTTACGAACAGGCATCGAAAGCCGCAATACCCAAGCAGTGCTCGATGGCGCGCTGGACCCCTTTATTCAGGCCTCATTGAAACAGGGGCTTTGACACAATGTGTAATGGAGACAATCGTGGATAACCCGCAGCAACCAGAGGACGAAAACCGACTCATTGCCGAGCGACGGGCCAAGCTGGCTAGTCTGCGTGAGCAGGGGTCCGCTTTCCCCAATGATTTTCGCCGCACCGCAATGGCGGCTGATTTGCAGCGAGATTTTATAGACGCCGATAAACCTCATCTTGAGGAGGCGAATCATCACTATGCGGTGGCGGGCAGGCTGATTCGTAATCGGGGGGCTTTTTTACTGATTCAAGACGGTTCGGGTACGATCCAGTTGTATCTCAATCGAGAAACGCTCTCAGAGGAAGCCATTGCGGCGATCAAGACCTGGGATTTGGGTGACATCGTTGCGGCGTCGGGACCCTTGCATCGAAGTGGCAAGGGCGATCTGTATATCAACATGGATGAAGGACGGCTGTTGACCAAAGCGTTGCGTCCACTGCCCGATAAATACCATGGCTTAGTTGATCAGGAGTTACGGTATCGGCAGCGCTATGTAGATTTGATTGTGAATCCAGAGGTGCGCGAGATTTTTCGTATTCGTGCAGCGACCATTCAGTTTATTCGTCAGTTTCTGGCGGAGCGCCTCTTCGTCGAGGTCGAGACTCCAATGCTGCACCCCATCGCCGGTGGCGCCACAGCGAGACCCTTTATCACCCATCACAACGCCTTAGACATGGAGATGTACCTGCGGGTTGCACCGGAGTTATACCTGAAGCGATTAACAGTGGGTGGCTTGGAGAAGGTGTTCGAGATCAATCGAAACTTTCGTAATGAAGGACTCTCTACGCGACATAACCCAGAATTCACCATGCTAGAGTTTTACTGGGCTTACGCCGACTATTACGACGCGATGGATCTAACCGAAGCATTGATGCGGGAGTTGACCCAGTCGGTGCTGGGCACGACCGAGGTCGTCTACGGCGACGACACTTTCCATTTTGATCGGCCATTCACTCGCATGACCGTGCTGGAAGCTATTCTGAAATATAACCCCGAACTGACCGCCGATGAGTTGGCGGATTACGATGCTGCCAAGGCCGTCGCAAGCCGATTGGGTATTGCAGTGCAGCCGAGTTGGGGGCTGGGTAAGTTGCAAATCGAAATATTTGAAGCGACAGCAGAAGCCCAGTTACAGGAACCGACTTTTATTACCGCTTATCCGACCGAAGTATCGCCGCTCGCGAGACGTAACGATGAGAATCCTTTTGTGACCGATCGGTTCGAGTTTTTTGTTGGAGGAAGAGAGCTGGCTAACGGTTTCAGCGAGCTGAACGATGCCGAGGATCAAGCGGAGCGCTTTCAGGCTCAGGTGGCCGCAAAAGAGGCGGGTGATAATGAAGCGATGCACTTTGATCACGATTATATTCGTGCGCTGGAGTACGGCCTGCCCCCGACCGCAGGGGAGGGGATCGGCATCGATAGACTGGTTATGTTGTTGACCAATTCAGCGTCGATCAGAGATGTCATTTTATTTCCTCACTTGCGGCACGAATAATATCTGAAAGGTGCCTGCAGTACTGGTAAGCGTTGGCGTCGCGGTGCTATCCTCGACGAAAGCTTGGGGGTTCGGCACAGTGCGTCAAAGATTGTCCATCGGCACTATCCTATTGACCGCAGCGCTCTTGCTGTTGGGCGGCTGTGGCCTTGC
>JABJAS010000182.1 GCA_018666055.1 Halieaceae bacterium
CGCAGAGCCAAAGCGGGTGCGCAGGTGACGTCATGGCTATTGTCGCTGCTACTGTTCTTTTCATTGGCGGTGTTATCGGGTTGGATTCTCAGCGACACGTTTCGTGCTTCCGTCACGGGGCAAGCGGCTTCAGATATTTACCGAGCGTTTGATTATCTGCCTGTCTTCTGGTCGTCTGCTTGGCAGGGGTTCATGGACCATTGGGTTAACGGTGTGGGTATCCGCGGCTGGGGGTCTCTGATGGTTTCGTTAGAGAGTATTAGTGTTTTGCCCGTATCCGAGCGTTGGCATCCGCATTTATTTGCGCTCGAGGTTGCGGTGGATACCGGCATTCCCGGCTTGATCGGTTACGCCTTATTTTTTGTATTTTTAAGCCGACGCCTCTTTGATGCTCGACCAGAAGTGGCGTTGAGCTCACTAGTGGTGATACTGGCGTTATTTCCGCTGAATAGCTCGATCTCTTTCTATTCTTACTTCAACGGCAATATTCTGTTCCTGACGCTAGCGCTTTTGATCGTGCTCGATCGAGATATCAAGATGCCGCCTCAGGTTGATGGTCCTTATGATGGCCGATCTTAGTGACAGCTCAGACCGAGGCGCGCTGCCAAATCGGATTTTGATTATCCGCTTGAGCGCAATAGGCGATATTGTGTTCAGCTCGCCGCTAATCGATGCGCTGAAAGGGGCTTATCAAGGGGCCGATATTTTTTGGTTGGCTGAATCTCCAGTAGTGCCTTTGCTCGAGCATCACCCCCACTTATCCGGTGTCATTGTCTGGCCGCGCAAGGAGTGGCGTGAACTGCTCAGTAGCGGGCGATGGCTGGCGTTGCTGAAGGAAATAGTGAGTTTTAAGAGGCGGCTTGCCCAATACCGGTTTGATTTGGCCATCGATGCTCAGGGTTTATTCAAAAGCGCTTTGTTGGCATGGATGACCGGAGCAGTGAGGCGGGTGGGTTTCGTTTCGAAAGAACCAACTCGGGCCTTGCTGACCGAGCAGATTGAAAAAGATGCTGGCCCCGCGATCAGTTCTGAATATCGGGCAATGGCAAAGCATCTTGGTTGCCAGAGCGAACCATTTCCGATGGCAGTCAGTGTGCCGCCAGCGGTCAGGGTGTGGGCAGAGGCGTTTCGCGGCGATACGCCGTATGTCGTCATTTGTCCGTTTACCACGCGGCCGCAAAAACACTGGCCTGAGGTTCATTGGCAAGCTTTAGCGAAAAGCCTAGTAGCGCGAGGTTGGCGTGTAGTGGTGTTGGGTGGGCCTACCGATAGCGAGTCTGCCGAACGAATCTTTGTTGATATCCCCGTCGAGTCGATGGTCGGCAAGGCGACGTTGTTAGAAAGTGCTGCGTTGGTCAGTCGTGCTGATCTGGTCATCGGTGTGGATACGGGACTGACCCATATGGGATGGGCATTTGAAGTGCCTACGCTCGCCTTGTTTGGTTCAACTTGCCCGTATAGAGATCTTGGCGGATTACGTGGCGCAGTGCTGTATAAAAATATGCCGTGCTCACCCTGTCGGCGAAAGCCCGTGTGTGGTGGAACCTATGATTGCCTCGCTGAGCTGCACCCCGACAGTGTGCTTGAATCCTTGGCGGGTTTGGTGCTCGACGAGTTGGCGCCCAACTCCGTGGTAGCATCTTGAGCTGTGATAGAGGGAGAGTCTAATGTCTGCATTGCCAGACATGAGTGCTAGCAACGTCACCGTCATTGGTGATGTGATGTTAGATCGATTTTGGACAGGTGCGACTCGGCGTATGAGTCCAGAGGCGCCTGTGCCGGTAGTCAATGTGTCTTCGCAGGAAGACCGCGCTGGCGGTGCAGGGAACGTCGCCGTTAATTTGGCGCAGCTCGGGTTGACGGTTTCGCTGGTGGGCCTATGCGGGGATGATGAGCACGCTCGCGCACTGCGTAGCTGTGTCGAAGAGGCGGGTGTTCGCTGGAACGTCATGCCGTGCGCTGCGGATACTATCGTCAAATTACGAGTCTTGAGTCGCAACCAGCAACTGTTGCGCATGGATTTTGAGGAGTCACTGAGCCCGCACGCCAATGACTTATTTGTGGGTTTTGCAGCGCAGCATCTTATCGACGCAGACTTGATTGTGTTCAGCGACTACGCCAAGGGATCGCTGGCGCTGATTGAGTCCCTGATCGCGCGGTGTCGGTCCTTAGGTAAAACGACCTTGGTCGATCCAAAAGGTCACGAATTCGAACGTTATCGAGGGGCGACGGTGTTAACGCCCAATCTCACTGAGCTCGAAGCGGTGGTGGGACCGTGTCAGGATGAGGCGACACTCGTCGAAAAAGCAGAAGCCCTGAGAAGCACTCTCGAGTTAGAGGCGGTCTTGGTGACACGAAGCGAAGCCGGCATGACATTAATTCAGTCTGGTGCGGCGCCGCAGCACTTTGCCGCCAGTGCACAAGAGGTTTTTGATGTGACGGGTGCTGGCGATACGGTGATCGCAACGTTGGCGGGTTGCCTCAGCGCGGGATTGCCGATGGCAGAGTCCGCGCGGATCGCCAATCGCGCGGCAGGCGTGGTGGTGGCTAAGTTAGGAACCGCCAGCGTGTCTCCCCAAGAATTAACCGAGGTCGCCGACGCGTTGCCTAGCGCTCGAGAGAGACAAGGGGTCGTATCGGCGTCTGAGATGCTGGACGTGGTGGCAGACGCGCGTGGGAAGGGTCAACGCGTCGTGATGACTAACGGTTGTTTTGATTTGCTTCATCCTGGTCATATTGCTTATCTAGAGCAAGCGGCAACGCTGGGTGACCTGTTGGTGGTTGCCGTGAACGACGATGATTCAGTGCGCCGGTTGAAGGGCGACACCCGGCCAGTGAATGCGGTCGCAGATCGGATGGCGGTGCTCGTGGGCCTCTCGGCGGTGGATTATGTACTGCCATTCTCCGAGGACACGCCGGCAAAATTGATTGAGGCGTTGGCGCCAGATGTGCTGGTCAAAGGCGGTGATTACGTTGTCGAGGAAATC
>JABJAS010000183.1 GCA_018666055.1 Halieaceae bacterium
CTGAGAGAGGGGAGGGTCGACATGATCGAGCCGCTTGGTCACACACTAATGGATGATACGATTCGGCGCCAGTTTCGATGTTTTAGGGTGATGAAAAGTTTTTTCAGACACGGTGTTCAGGGCATGGTGAGTGGGTCGCGCCGATTCACTGTGGCGTGGGATGCGAGCTCTGTGAATTCAGACCAATTTGGGTTTAAAGGGTATCAGGCGATAGGCATCGCCATCGCAGACAATGTGACCGGCGGTTGCACCGGCAAAATGCGTACCGATGACTAAGGTAGGCGTTTCGGCGCAGTCCGCAAAAACCCGTCGGCGGGTGTCATCTGCTTGGTGGGCGTCGAGGTCTGCAGTGCTTCCCCAATCCAGCCGTGCCATTTGGCAGGGATGATGAACGAAGTCACCGGTGATCAGGCCTTGCTCTGACTGCGACGTGATCTGAATACTGACATGCCCGGGGGTGTGCCCCACTGTTGGCACCAGAGTGACTTCGCTGCAGACCCGGTGATCGGTCTCGACGAGGTCCATGAGTCCCGCAGCAAATATCGGCGCAACCGAATCGTTAAACACACGCTGATTAAATTCGGCAATATCGGTGCGCTTAAAATAGTCATATTCATCTTTGGCGATGAGGTATCGGGCGTTAGGGAATGTCGGCACCCATGTTCCATCGACGAGCATGGTGTTCCAGCCCACGTGGTCAACATGTAGGTGCGTACACAGCACGCAATCGACGGCGGCAGGGTCGAAGCCTGCGCGGGCGAAGTCAGCCAGAAAAGTGGTTTGTAAATGATGCCAATCTTTGTAGGGCATCCGCTCTTTTTCATTGCCTACGCAAGTGTCCACCACAATAAGTTGGTCTGTCGTTTCTATGACGAGGGCATGAACACTGAATTTAAGCTCACCCGTTTCGTCCATGAAATCAGGCTTTAACCAGCTGATGTCCCTGCAGGCTTCAGGAACCGCATCCGGTAATATCCAAGCGGCTCCACCGCAGGTCTCTAACTCCACAATCTTGGTGATGGTAACGTCGCCGATGCGCCATTTTTGCATTGTCAGTTGAGTCCGCAGCAGTGAATGAAGTGGTCGCTCTCTACTCATTACCTTTGGGAGTATTTGCAGAGGTGACGCCCTCTTATCATTGCATAGTTTATCGTGCTCGAGTTGAACGTTTGCTCGGAGCTTATTCAGGTAGCCTCGGTTGAAGGGCCCCAGCTTGGGTCAACGCGAGTCCGCATTACTTTATTTTTTGTAGGTTGTGGATGAACCGTTCGATGAAGTGCTAGGTGAGGCAGCTAGGGCGAACAGCGCAAAAGTGTTTTACGCGTCATGATGTTGATGAAGCGAAGCTTGCTTTTCTTCGATATTGGTTCTGCTTGTCAATCGCTCTAAGGTGTCTGCGTCAATTATGAATGGCGCTTCGATGGGTACAATCGCAAGCGGCTCGGCGTTGTGGGTTAGGCTGTTTCATTGTCAGAGCATTCTCACCATTTATACTGAGCGCCTAGGTCAAAATCGGGCGTGATGAGCAATTAAATGTATAGAAACATGACGAGAACGGTGAAGCGGTGCAGTGAGGTAGGCCCATGCGACTTTGGACCTTTTTAAGGCCCTTTCCCTATGACGCCCAACGTTATGTGTTGGAGGTGTCGCTGACCTTTAGTCAGACGCAAGCACGCTTGTTTCGAGACGAGGAGTTGCTAGCTGAAAAATCGCATCCTTACACAGCGGGGCCCGCGACGTTTGTCTTCGACTTGCCCTGTGGTCTAGGCAGTGATTTACCTGATCCCTTGTTCGGTGAAGGGTCGGGCGCAGTGTCCGAAGACGTGCACAGTGATTCTGGCGAGCCCAACCAGAAGCGCCCAGCGCAGTTGATGGCTGGGTTTGATAACGGGGGGAGTCTCGCGATTGCCGTTATCGAGGGTGGTCGAACGGTTTATGAGAGCCACCCCGGACGCAGCCTGCAAATTGACCGGTCATCGGTCCAAGCTGTGCCGCCAGAAGAAGCGCAGGCCGGGTTGAGCGATCTGAGTATTGAGCAAATGACGCAGTCGAGTCAGCGTAAATGGCAGCGCAACAAATACTCCATTTATGCCGACATGGCGCTCGGCGCCCTTTTTTTTATCGTCGGCAAGGTCACTGAAGATTTAGCGCTCGCCGCTATTATCGGTGCGGGGGCAGGGCTGTTACTCGTCGTGGTGCAGCGGTTTGTCAAAGTCGATCTGCTGGGTGGTTTCGCTGTCTTTGGCACGATCATGCTGCTGATTTCGGCTGCTTTTTCGCTGGCATTGCAGGATGATTATTGGGTGCAGATGAAGGGCACGGTTCTGGGGTTGCTGACAGCGAGCCTATTCATGATCGACGGGTTGTTGCGTCGCGGCGCTTATTTTGGCGCACGCATCGAGCGCTATATGCCTCTGCCACTCCACCATGATCGAATTGCGATTGGCATGAGCCTTGTTGGTGTCGTTATGGCGTTGGCCAACTACTATGTGGCGAATCACTTTACTGAGGATTTTTGGCTAACGTGGACAACCTTCTTAGACCTGCCTTTGAGTATGGCCCTGTTTTATGCCGTCATATTTTGGGCCCGCAAGCAAATAGCTGACGATTCCCCCCACGAGCACCGATAACGGCAAAGATGGCGAGATAATGCCCTCTATGTAGTGACCTCAAGCCTCGACGCATCGGGACATCAGCGGGTTATGGATAAAGTTCCCAAATGTGGCTTAAAAGCGTTATCGTGCCTGTCTGTTAGCGGTGTTTTAACAGCGCGCTGTAGGCAACTTAACAAAACCTATGAGAGAAACGCATGTCTATTCAAGAATTTGTGGCGCCTCATTCATTATCAGAGGCAAAGGGCTTGCTGTCGGATGGTGCAATGGCGTCGGTATTGGCCGGCGGGACCGACCTATTGGTGGGGGTTCGCCTGGGGACTCGAAGTCCTGAGAGGGTAGTCGATCTTAAACACATTCCTGAGCTCACAGCGATTCACGTCGATGCCGAATCAGTGCGCATTGGCGCTGCGGCATCTGCTTTTTCGATTCTGCATGACAGTGATGTGCCTTCTTGTTTTCCAGGGCTCGCTGAGGCGCTCGACTTAATCGGTTCAACGCAAATTCAGGGCCGCTGTTCTGCGGGGGGCAACCTCTGTAATGCGTCACCTGCAGCAGACAGCATTCCCGCGCTGATCGCTAACGACGCGCAGTGCCTGATTACCGGTCCGGCAGGGGATCACCAGATGCGGGTAGAGGATTTCGTTTTAGGACCTGGCAAAAACGCGCTGAAGGAAGGGGAACTGCTGGTTGCCCTTATATTGCCACGTCCATCATCGCAAACCGCTGACGCCTATTTACGGCTGACGCCGCGGACTGAAATGGATATCGCCGTGGCGGGGGTGGGCGTTTCGCTGACGTTAGATGGCGAGGGCACCTGCACCGCAGCACGCGTGTCGATCGGTGCAGTGGCGCCCACTGCATTGTTAGTTGAGGCGGCGGGTGCGGCGTTGGTCGGCACGCAATTGGACGCAACCGCGATTGAAGCGGCCGTTGCTGCGACAAGAGAGGCGGCATGTCCTATTTCGGATAAGCGCGGCACAGCTGAATATCGCACACATGTTGTGGGGGTACTGGTAGCGCGGGCAGTTGCGCAAGCACAGGCACGCATTGTGGAGACATCATCATGAACAAGCCGCTAAACAAAATGGCTGTGCAAGCCACGATTAACGGTGAGCCCACTGCTTTTTTGTGTTCCCCGGGTCAAGTATTGGCGGAGGTGCTCCGTGATGAGATGGAGCTCATAGGGACTAAAATTGGTTGTAATACCGGTGATTGCGGCGCTTGTTCGGTACTGGTCAATGATCGATTGGTTTGTGCTTGCTTAGTGTTGGCAGCCGAGGTCGAAGGGCAGGCAGTTCAGACGATAGAGGGGATCGCAGAGGGGGGTGTTTTACACCCAGTGCAGCAAAAGCTGCTCGAGCATGCCGGTTTGCAATGCGGTATCTGCACGCCCGGCGTGGTGGTAGCGGCCAAAGCACTCATAGAGCACAACCCGAATCCCACCGAAGAGCAGGCGCGCTACTGGCTGGCAGGTAACCTCTGCCGGTGTACCGGGTATGACAAGATCATTCGGGCCGTGCTGGATGCGGCTCAACAAATGCGAGAGGAGGCTGCTGTATGAATGCCTATCAAGAGTTTTCGATTATTGGCTCGCGCCCTGTGCGCCCCGATGGGCTCGATAAAGTCACGGGGCGAGCTCGCTACGGTGCGGATCTGAATATGCAGGGTCAGATCTATGGCCATATTGTTCGCAGCCCACACGCCCATGCGGTCATTCAGTCGATCGATTGCAGCCAAGCGCTCGCGATGGAGGGGGTATTGGCGGTGATGACGGGTGAAGACTTGCCTGAGCCAGGCGATTCGGTACTGGGCAGCGGTGAGGGTGCAATAGCACTGAAAGATTTGAGCCCTATGGTGATGTCCCGAGGCAAAGTCTTGTTCCACTCACAGGGGGTGGCCGCCGTGGCGGCGACATCACCCGAGCTGGCCTCGCAGGCAGCGGCGTTGATTGAGGTCTCGTATCAGGTGCTACCGGCGGTCACGGATATGCATGAAGCCTTGAGCGCGGAGGCCCCTATCCTTCATGAAGATCGCTTCCCCGACGGCTTCCCGGAGGAGCCAACCAATCTGGCGGCGCATATCAGTTTGGAAGTTGGAGAGCCCGACGCCGCTTTCGAAAGCGCTGATGTTGTCATCGAGCAAACCTACTCGGTGCCGATGTGCCATCAGGGGTATATCGAGCCCCACGCGTGCGTGGCCCGCGTCGATGCCGCAGGACGCGTTGACTTATGGTGCAGTACACAAGGCCACTTTACGGTGGCGCAGTATACGGCTGCGTTAACGGGTATTGATGTGGGTAAGGTCAAGGTGACGGCGTCCGAGATTGGCGGCGGGTTTGGCGGAAAAACCACTGTGTATTTAGAGCCGGTGGCGGTAGTGCTGGCCCAAAAGGCGGGTCGGCCGGTCAAAATGATCATGGATCGAGGCGACGTATTTCGGGTTACCGGTCCTGCGCCGGGTGCCCAAACGCGCGTTAAGTTGGGCGCCATGCGTGACGGTCAATTAGTCGCTGCCGAGGTGGAGTGTGTGATGGACACGGGGGCTTACAACGGTAACCCGGCGGGCATCCCCGCTTTTATGGCGACGGCTTGTTACAAGTTGACCAATGCTCGATCGACGGGTCGAGCTGTTTACACCAACAAACCGAAAATCCATGCGTATCGCGCGCCAAGCGTGCCTCAGGTGACGCTGGGTGTTGAGCTGGCGATGACCGAGTTGGCGGCAGAACTGGAGATGGACCCGTTAGCCTTTCGACTCAAAAATGCCGTAGAGGAGGGCGATGCCAACATGATGGGTGCGCCCTATAACCGTATTGGTTTAAGGGAATGTCTCGAAGTGGCGAGTGCTCATGCGCACTACAAAGCACCGGTGGCCGAAGGTGAGGGCCGAGGCGTGGCAGCAGGCTACTGGATCAATGCGGGCCTGCAATCGAGCGCCACCCTGAATGTTCTGTCCGACGGACACCTGTCTATTCTGACCGGGAGCCCCGACATTGGCGGGTCGCGCGCGTCGATGGCGTTAATGGCGGCCGAGGTATTGGGCATTCCGTTTGACCATATCCACCCCCAAATTGCGGCGACCGATGCTGTGGGACATTGCGATGTTACAGGGGGCAGCCGGACAACGCTGGCCACTGGACAAGCGGTTATACAAGCCGCTGAGCAATGCGTCGCCGAGATGTGCCGTCGCGCGGCAGCAGAATGGGAGGTGGAAGCAGGTGTCGTTACGTGGTCTCAGGGGGCTGCGCATTATGGGGAACACTCTCTCACGTTTGAGGCGCTGGCTCGCCGTGCCGGCACGATGGGCGGGCCATTGACCTTTTCGAGTTCGCTCACGGCCAGTAGTGCAGCGCCGTCATTTGGCGTCCATATTTGTGACGCTAAAGTCGATCAAGAAACGGGCCGCACTACCATCACCCGTTACACAGTCATTCAGGACGCAGGCAAGGCGATTCATCCCGCCTATGTGGAAGGACAAATGCAGGGCGGCGCCGCGCAGGGCATTGGCTGGGCGCTGAACGAGGAATACCTCTATGACGAGAACGGTGCCTTAGAGAATCCTGGCTTTCTTGACTACCGGATCCCAGTTGCCTCAGATCTTCCCTTCATTGATACGGTCATAGTCGAGGTGCCGAATCCGCTTCATCCTTTTGGTGTTAAGGGGGTGGGTGAGGTGCCCATCGTGCCGCCAATGCCTGCGGTAGCCGAGGCGGTTTACCGCTCTGCGGGTGTGCGCATGCGAGATATGCCATTGAATCCACCCAAGATTGTGGCGGCGCTACAAGAGAGGTGATCAGTCTTTGCGCACGAGGTGATTTAAGGCACCGTACTGACGTCATTGCGCGTCAGTAAGTCTTCCTCTACGAAACGGAGGATAGCCTCTAGTGCAATTTCTCGCGGAAAGTCATTCTTATCCGCGAACAGAGCCTGCGAGAGCCGGTGCTGTCGCGCGATAGGTATCGACATGGCCCAATGATCGGCGTTAAAAAAACCCAGTAGGGTAGATCCCGGTATGATCTGATCGTAAAAGACCAGCTGACTATCGTTACGCGCGTCTCGTAGTTGCCCTAGTTTTCTATGGGATCCTTTTAAGCCATTAGAAATATTGTCGGGATCAGGAAAGGACACCACGGAGTAGTAACGGATGTGTTCTGGTAGGGTTTGCGTTGCAAACCATTGCTTACGGTTGGCAGGCATCAAAGTCTCCAGTGCTTTGGAGTCTTTCTTTTCGCACTCTGCTCCCGGAACCCGTGTCAGCCAGCGCAGCTGCTTTTCATTAGCCCCCTCAGCCAATGCTGAGCCCCAGACGGCGCCTGAGTAAGATACCACTGCCGTAACCTGCCGAGCTAAATCGGGGTGGTTGGTCAGGAAGGAAAAAATATCGGGTAATCCCTTGGAGTAGCCGACAAGAACGAGGGGCTTGCTATCGTCGTTTCTACTCAAAGACTGAACGGATTGCGCAATCAGTTCGCCGTTGGTGTCTGAGCTGGCGATCCCCTCGACTTGAATAAAGCCCGCGTCGTAGCCGAACTCGGCCACATGTCGTGGTGCTGAGTTGTCATGATCTAACCAGGGTTTGACGCAGGAGTAGCCAAGGCCCGGGACCATTTTTGCTAATAAGTTTAAGGACGATGTCCCAAGTTCAACGGGTGTCCCTGTTGCGGCAGGTTCATCGTCAAAACGCACGAGCGCTTCCTCGCAGGATCTAAAATCGGGGAGTAGTGCGCCATGATCCTCGTTGGCAGCACAAAAAATCTCCCGGAATCGGGCGCGACCGTCGGTAATGTTGTATTGATTTCCCGGCTCAAATGACACGGGCTCAATCGTGTAGGAAAAGGGCACTTGCGGTTGGCTTGAGCAGCTGATCAAAAGGGGCAAGATCGCAAAGAGCGCAACACAGCGCAGTGTGCGCGCTATTTCACCAGCGCCGTTGATAAGGTTGTGGCCTGTAGCGGTCAAGCTATTCGACATTGGGTTGCAGGCTTGGATGCCACTGAGGCAGCCACATGATGTGATCAATTTCGTCGAGTGACTTGGTCTCTTCAGAAAAGAAAAAAACAGCACGATAGCCATCTGAATAGTAAGGATCGGGCGTGAGATTATAGTGGGTATCTGCCTCTGTAGAGATTTGGGAGCCAGCGACATAGGCGACACCGGATAGATTTTGTGAATAGGCGAGGTCTCCGGCCAATCCGTCCCGAGTACTATCAACGTAGGGATCTATCGTGTGAGTCGTCAGTGTGTTTTTGAAAAAGGCCACTCCAATATCGCGGCTTATTTGCCCTAAAAAAACATCCATATTGCGAAAGCGGTAAGGTGCTAACCACAGGCGAATATGATTTCGTCGGC
>JABJAS010000184.1 GCA_018666055.1 Halieaceae bacterium
ATCCGGTCTCGACGGCCGGTGAGCATTTTATGAGGGTACGTCTGATGACCGACGTCCCATACGATGCGGTCGTGGGGTGTGTTAAAGACATGGTGCAAAGCGACAGTGAGTTCAACCACCCCCAAGCCCGCACCAAAATGGCCTCCCGTGCCTGCTACCGCGTAGAGCAGATCGTGCCGCAGTTCGTCAGCCAAGCGGATAAGATCGTCGCTCTCGAGTTGCCCTAGTAAGGTCAGGTCGCTCGATAGCTGATCCATTAAGGGCGAAGCGGGTCGCGTTGTTGGGAGATCTTCAATCATGTGAAAGATGATACCCCAAGTGCGCGCGTCGGCGCCGTTCTAAATCAGGGCGCATCGAACTGTTTGCGAAGCCGCTCCAAAGCTTTGCGCTCATGCTTGCCGGGCTTCTGTGAGGGCCGCGCTAGGGCGCCGGCGGCTTTGCGTGCTTCTGCTGCTCGTGAGCGCCGTTCGAGACTGCCTTCGGTCTCCTCGTAGAGTGCCTGCGCAATGGGCGCAGATCGCCGTACATCACTGATCGCTTTGACCACGATCTCGCGTTCATCCCAGCCTAGGCGAATACGCAATAGGTCGCCGGTGACGATCTCTTTAGAGACTTTGATGCGCTGCCCAGAAGCCTGCACTTTGCCGCCCTCAATGGCCGCCTTAGCGAGCGAGCGCGTTTTGAAGAATCGCGCGGCCCACAGCCACTTGTCGATACGGACTTTGACGGCTTTGTCGTCGTGTTCAGTCAATGTCAGGCAGGCCTTTTAGTATTTCCTCAAAGTGATGAATGGCGGGAAAGCGGGTTTGTTCTCGTGGTGCTAGCGTGGAGTCAGGCTGCCGCAGCGTGATGAGGTGGCTAATGCCATAGGCGAGCGCGGCGTCCAGTACATACTCGGAGTCGTCTATAAAGAGAGTGCGCTCAGGGTCAAAAGGTCGTTCAGCCATCAGCGTATCCCAAAAACGAGTGGTCTCTTTGGGCGCGCCATAGTCGTGCGAGCTCACCATGTGGTTAAACCATTGAGCCAGGGGCAGTCGCTCTGCTTTCATAGCGAGTGTGACTGGGTGGGCATTGGTGATCAGCACCACATCAAGGTGGCTCGTGCAAAGGTGTCTCAAAAACGTCTCGGCTTGAGGGCGCCAACGAATCCCTTCGCTATAGGCAGTTTTGATAGTGGGGATATCGAGTGCTAATTTCTGGCTCCAAAAATCGAGGCAGTACCAATCCAGGGTCCCCCGGACCTCCTTGAACAGCGGCGCTAAAGTCGCTTGACTGGATGCGACATCGAGACCACGCTCCTGCCCCCATCGCTCGGGGATCACCGTGCCCCAAAAATGGTTATCGAACTCAAGATCTAGCAGGGTGCCATCCATGTCGAGCAAGATAGTGTCAAGCTGAGACCAGTCAACGGCTTCGACCGCCAGATTGGTTGCAACAGTTAGCGCCATCGAGTGCTACCCTATAGGAATGAATGAGCCACACTATAGCGGTAACCCTGAGGTCGATGGGGTGCTACAGCAAACAAATCTGACTTTTGGTCAACTCCGCGATGCCTTGCGAGCAATAGCGGCGGATGCCGCACGCTGTATCTTAGATCTGTATGCCATCGCCAGTGAGGTGGCCGTGAGTCAAAAATCTGATGCGAGTCCGGTGACCGAGGCAGACCATGCCTCTCACCGACTGATTTGCCAGTCCTTGCAAGCACTGACGCCCAACATCCCTACCTTGTCGGAGGAGTCCACTCTCGAACAATTGATTGGCCGCCGAGACTGGCCAGTCTGTTGGATGATTGACCCCTTGGATGGTACGCGTGAATTCATAGAGGGTACCGGTGAGTTTACGATCAACATTGCACTCATTGTTGAGGCTCAGGCAATGCTGGGGCTTATTGCCGCCCCCAATCGGGGATACACGGACTTTGGTGTACCGGGGTGGGGTGCACGGCGTTATGGACTCTTTGATCAGGATGAAGGAACCACGTTGACCACACGTTCGTTGGACACAACAGTGCCCTTGGTCATGTCGTCTAGCGCCCGGCATCGAGAAGAACGCGTTCAAGTGATGATGAACCGTTTGTCGCCGCTGGCAAGCGGTGCGCAGCGACTGAACGCCGGCAGCGCACTCAAATTTTGCGATTTGGTGGGAGAAGACTGTGATGTTTATCCAAGAACGTCACCCTGTTATGAATGGGATCTTGCTGCGGGCGATGCATTAGTGCGGGCGGCAGGAGGGCGCGTGACGACTCTAGAAGGTGCCGGTATTCGCTATAACCAGTGGGATAGTTTAAAAGCGCCTAAATTTATTGCCGCCGCGGATCCGAGCGTGGATTACGCACCGTTGGTCCGCGAGCAGGATGTCTGATGGCTTCGGTTTCTTAATGCAGCATCTCGTCTTCGCAACGGTCAGGAATTCAGTGGCGACGAGGCTTTTTGGTCACCTGATATGCCGGATAGAGTGGCTTTGAGCACGATGCAGAGCGATGCATGACAGATCACATTGAGCAAGATCAAGCCGCCGCGAATGATGAGCTCTCGCCCGCTGAGCGACTCGCACTCCTAGAGGGCCAGCATCGGTCTTTGGATCAAAAAATCATCGAATTGCAGTCGCGCCCTTGGCAAAACCAGCTGCTGGTTCAGCGCTTGAAGAAGGAAAAGCTACGGCTTAAAGAAGTCATCGAACGATTAAAAGGGGAGATGATTCCCGACCTGAATGCATAATCTAACAGGGCAGACTGTGTCCTTCATGAGTCAGCAGCGACACTTTAAACTCCAGCCCCCCTGTAAAACCGGTCAGTGCACCGTTGCTCCCCATTACCCGATGACAGGGCACCATAATGGGCAGGGGATTGCGCCCCACGGCACCACCGACTGGCCTTGCCGATTGCGGTCGACCAATGGCGTTGGCGACCTCGCTATAACTCACGGTCTCGCCATAGGGAATTTGGATCAGCGATCCCCATACTGCCTCTTGAAAGGGCGTTCCCGCCCACGACAGCGGCACTGAAAAACGTGTGAGCTCCGATTTAAAGTACGCGGTGAGTTCTTCGATGGCGTGGTCTAGCACCGGCGTTGTCTGTGTCGTCTTCAGTGGTTCTGCGGCGCGACTGGGGAGGCGAATAGCGGTTAAACCGGCTTCCGTCGCCTCTAGCTGCAACGCACCAAGAGGCGTCATCAATGACTGTTGAAAAAGCATGGCTAGCGCGGCTCCCCGTTTGCGGGCCGTGCGGCGGGTGCCAGCGATAACCCCGCACACAGCAACAGGGTCAGTAACGCCAGCCAATCACTCGGTCGCCCGGGTGAATCGCCCAATAGGAGGGGCGGTAGTGCAGCGCAACACAGCAATGCAGTAATGATGAGGCTCAGGCGTCGAGTGCCCATTAGCCCGAGCGCGAGCAGCAGAAAGAGGGTGCCCCGGCCCGCATCAATTAACCCAGTGGCCGATAGATCGGATTGCCACAGGCGCGCAATAAGTAAGATACCCATGGTCAGGGTGAGCAGCATGGCGAGCTGCCGAAGGGTCGTTTTAAGGGGCGCTATGAGCAGTGCCATGGGAGCGTCACTCTGTTGAAAAGGCCACGCCTTGCCAGCGGGCACTCTTGTGTGGCGTGATGTCACCGAGTTAAAGATTGGGCGTATGGCTTTTGGCGACAAGCGGTATGATGCAAGGCATGGATAGCAATTTACTCTGCGCTGATCGAGTGATCAAGGCGCTTCCGATAGCACTCAGGCAGGTCTTGCAAGTCGCTGTTTATGACACGGTGGGCTCCACTAACGATGTGCTTCGCGAAAAGAAAGGGCAGGCCGCTTTGCATGGGGCAGTGGTGATCGCTGATCAGCAAACAGAAGGGCGAGGTCGACGCGGCCGGCGCTGGTGCAGCCCGGCGGGTGCCAACCTGTACTGCTCGATGGGTTGGCGTTTTAGCGGCTCGCTAGAAGTGCTCACGGGGCTCAGTTTGGCTGTTGGTGCGATGGTGGCGGAGCAAATCAAGACGCATCTGGGTGTCGACCTACAATTAAAATGGCCCAATGACCTCTATCACAACGAGCGAAAGTTGGGCGGCATACTCGTGGAGGTTCTGGGCGACGAGTCCGGTGGACAATCCGTTGTGATCGGCTTCGGTTTGAACGTCAATATGCCTGAGGAGGAGGGTGCGAGTATCGAACGCCCGTGGACTGATTTGGGGTCAGCCGTTGGCGCAGAGGTGGATCGTCATGCGTTGGCTGGCGCCGTCGTGGCAGGGATTGCCCAAGGTTTGGCGCAATTTGCTGAATCCGGCTTTGCGCATTGGCACGCCGTTTGGCGTCACCGTGATTACCTATTGGGCAGATCGGTTGTGCTAGACGGCACCCCTCCTATTTCCGGCATTGCTTGTGGCGTCAATGACTGCGGTGCACTGCTGGTCGAGTCGGCGGCGGGTCGAGTGGCGATTGCGGGTGGTGAGGCGAGCCTGCTGGAAATCGGCCCAGCCTCATGAGTGAGGTGCTGCCCTGGTTACTACTCGATGTCGGTAATACCGCCATTAAGTGGCGTCTGTCGCAGGCTGAGGGATTGTTGGATCAGGGCGGTCGAACCGCCTCTGACCCGCAGGCTTTGTGCGAGGCGTTGACGGGGTTGACCTGGTCGCAGGCTGCGCTAACCAGCGTGGCAGGCCCCTCTTTTGATGGCGATGTGATCAAAAGGCTTTCCGAGATCAGTGATGCCCCGATTCGACAAGGCATTGCAGAGGCATCACGTTTTGGGCTGATCAATGCCTATCAGCCTCCAGAATCTATCGGCGCTGACCGTTGGTTTGCGATGCTTGGCGCCTGGTGTGAGCACAAAGGACCGCTGTGTGTTGTTGATGCGGGGACTGCGATCACCATAGATGTTGTCACGGTTGACGGACACCACGAGGGCGGTTTCATCATCCCAGGGGTTGATCTTATGCGGCAATCACTGACTAACGAGACCCGTCTGATCGACGTAAAGGCATTGGCTGCCCCGTCGATAGTGCCC
>JABJAS010000185.1 GCA_018666055.1 Halieaceae bacterium
CAATCGCGCCAAACCGCTTTCAACATTCTGATGGAATGCGACATGGGTCCGCGCTTAGCCATGCCGCTCATTTTAGGCTCTGGATTTCATCTCAGTAGCTTGCGCTGGCCTGAGCTGCTACCCGATGTAACCGCACTCATCGGCTGGCTAGTGGTGATGGTCTGGATGGCCTTGGTCGCCGCTATTCACAGTTCGGTCGGTCAGCGTTTTCCTTCCCTGACCCAGTGGGACCTCCGCTTACGCTTTGCCGTGGTCGGCGGGCTACTGGGTGTCGGTGGATACGCTTTTACGATTGGCTTGCCAGGATGGCTCGCACTTAAAATAACGATTTTTGCAACGCTCGTCGCCTGCGGGATTGCCGTCCGCTTCGCGCTCAAACCCTTCGCGATCGCCTATGCCAGTATGATCACTGATGGCCCGACCGATGAGAAAAATGCGGCGATGATCACGCATATGAGCGTCGTGCGCCGTTATGTCTGGGTGATTTGGATCGGTCTTTTTGTCAATACCGCGCTCGGATTACACGTGATCACGTTCTAGCCCAACTCAGACACCGTACCCGAGGGGCCCTGCGTGAGCGACGCGAGCTCGTATCGGGTTTGCATGTATCCATCGACCTGCGCTCTCAACACAATAAAGTTGCCGTCGGACGAGGTCCACACATGATACCGAGGATGACCTCCCGCTTGATTACTGCCTTCAGGATCAATAGCGGGATCGCCGTAACAGAAATGCAGGGCAGTAAATTTTCCGGCTTCAATCGTGATGCGCTCCTCACCGAGGAAAAAGATATCCAACTGCGGCTCATGAACCATCAAACGCGGCCCCGAGGCACCACGATGGTCCAAGGAACAAGTGGGAAAGTGGCTGATTTGACGATGGTCAGGTTCCGTCCCAAACCCTAACCCTCCCAAAAGCCACGCGTCTGCCTGAATCGGGTGCGTCACAAAAAAAGTGGCTGCCGCATTTCCCTCCCAGCACTCCTGAAAATCCTCTCCCTCAATCGTACGACCCGAGCCGTGAATACGGTGCTCATCACAAATAAATAGGGCTTGCCCTTCACGATCGTCTCCCACCCGGATACGAACCTGAGCTGAACGAGGATGAAACGATGCATCAACACTGAGCACCACATCACGTTCTACCATCGGCGGATCCTGGATAACCACATGGCTGCGCAGTGATCGAGACCCGTCATCATTAAGCGTGATAACAAACTGCTCTCGACCGCGCGCTTGACCCAGACGGCCTTGCTGTTGGCTGGTGTATCGAATGACACCGCTGTAACTGTGACTCATCGTCCCTCCCTCACACGCAGTCTCGTGTTATAACCGCGACTGTATTATTTCGAATCCACCGATTCTCGAGCAATTACGTGCCTCATTCCGGTCTCACTATATCTCGCTGGCTACTGGCGGCTATCAGCAGTTTATCGCCCTTTGGGGTGGTCATCATGGTGCCGCTCATTCCACTGCTGAGTGTCACGTTTGATCGCAACATTGGCGACCTCCAGTACCTTATTTCGATCTATGTGATGGGCTTGGCCATTAGCCAACCCCTCGTTGGCATGCTAGCTGATCGCATCGGCAAGCGGCCTGTTCTGCTCACTGGTTTTACACTCTTTGTTGTCTCAAGTGTTGCCCTGATGTTGTCAACCACACTTCAGCAGATGATTGCGCTGCGCTTCTTACAGGCCGTTGGAGTCGGTGCTGGGACGGTCATCGCCCGCAGTATGATCAGAGATCATCTGGCACCAGATGAGGCTCTCAAAGCCTTTGCACTCCTCACCGCAGCAATGGGTTTTACGCCGGTCATCGCGCCAATACTGGGCGGTTTTTTTGCGGAGAAAGGCGGCATTTCGTCTGTTTTTGCCTTGTTGGCAGCACTGGGCCTGTTGCTCCTCTTGTGGTGTCTCAAGTCGATCCCTAAGGAGCCGGCTGAAGTGCGGCAAGAGCAACGTGTCACGCTGCGGGGCTATCGATCCCTATTGGTATCGGGGGTCTTTTGGGGACACGCCTGTGCTTTTGGTTTTATTCAGGGCATGTTTTTTACGCTGTTATCCACGGGCGGCGCGCTATTCAATCAGCAATTTGGTATGTCGATAACCACTTTCGGAGCGGTATGGGGCGTCCTATCACTCACCTATGTCGTGGGCTCATTTTTAATCAGTCATTCGGCGAAGCTGGGGACACCCACTTGGCAAAGGGGGGCGGTGATGGCAATGCTAGTAGTGTCCCTGTCTGCACCCGCGCTCCTGTTGCTTAACGGTCTCACACTGTTCGGCATATTAGCGCCCGTTGCCTGTTCTATGTTGCTCTCGGGCGTGCTCACGCCGGC
>JABJAS010000186.1 GCA_018666055.1 Halieaceae bacterium
CGAAAATCAGGTCAATGTCAGAAGACAGATTTAATTCGTTGCCACCGAGCTTACCCATTGCCAACACCACCAGAGACTGTTCGTCGCCAGACTCTTGACCGATCGGTAAACCATATTTTGGCTGCAGCGCCGCTGTGGCAAACGCGACTGCAGCGCGAACGCAACAATCGGCAAGGCCACTCAGCTCAACGAAGGTATCCTCCACCGTGGCTAACTGCGCCGCTTCGCGCCAGAGCATGCGTACCATGTGCCGATGCCGGAACGTTCGCAAAGCAGCGAGACAGTCAGACTCAGTGTCATCAGGTCCCTGCAAGAGCGCGAACGCCGCATCCCATTGATCAGCCGTCCATTCGCGCGTCACCAGCAAAGTGCCATCAGCCAGTGCGTCGCACAACCAAGCTGATTGTCGACCGGCCTGGTCGACAAAAAAATCGCTGCCGGCCATCAAAGTGCGGAAAGTCCTCGACTGATCAGCCGCCGCGACGACCTCACAAAGGGCTTCATAAGCACTACTGCCCACTCGGGCAACCAATCGCACTGCTGACGCCGCTACACTGTCGTCAAACCAATCTGGCGCGAGCGCATCAGTTACAGGGGCGATCGGAGGAGACATTCAACATTCCTGTGGTGGCAGCGCTTCGTCGTGTGTCACTTTGCTGCACGTCAAGCGACTAGCCTATCCGTAACGTGAGACGGCTGCCAGTCAGATCCTGCCGTTGTCTTCAGGCGACGGTTTTTTTACTCTTTCTTGGGGCGTCATGACTCAGGTAGGATGCCATCCCCCAGAGGAGGGGCGGACTTAACAGAGCATTAATGGCTCACTGCACCGACACACCATTAGGTAATCATGACTTCAGACGACAGTAACATCGCATGGTTTCGTTATACGGGTCCTTATATCAAGGCACACCGAGGGCGAACATTTGTCGTTTATCTGGGTAGTGGTGCACTCGACACGCCGCGATGCGTCACACTGGTTCATGACCTAGCGTTACTGCATTCACTCGGGGTACGCCTCGTACTCGTCCACGCCACACGCGAAGCCATTGGCGAGAAGCTCGCCGCTAATAATACGCCAGAGCAGTTTCATCACGGTGTCCGCATTACCGACGATGACACGCTGGCCATTGCCAGCGATGCAGCGTCTCATCAGCGGCTGCACTTAGAGCGCATGATGTCGACAGGGCTGCCCAATACCCCGCTACTGGGCGCCCGGTTGCGTGTCATCAGCGGCAACTTTATTACAGCACGTCCATTGGGCATTTATGATGGCGTTGACTACCTTCACAGCGGAGCGGTACGAAGAGTGGATGCTGAAGGCATCGTATCGGTACTCGACAATGACGCGATTGCCCTCATTTCACCATTGGGCTACTCACCCGCAGGAGCACTTTTTAGCGTTAGTGCCAGTGAAGTCGCAGAAACCGTCGCAGTGGCGATCGGCGCAGATAAGCTGCTATTTCTCGATCGATACGACGGCCTTATGACCGCCGACGGCCAACTGATCCGACAATGCACCGTCGCCGCAGCAGAACAACTTATCATCAATGATCATGAGCAAAAGCGACTCCGGGACGCCGCCTGTCGCGCCTGCAGCGCCGGAGTGGAGCGCAGCCATGTCATCAGCTTCGAGCGTGAAGACGCCCTGATGGAAGAATTGTTCACTCATGACGGATCCGGCACGCTGATCGCGCAAAATCAGTATGAGCAAGCCAGGCGCGCGCACATTGACGACATTGCGAGCATTGTAGAGCTCATCCGCCCGCTCGAAGACAGTGGCGCCTTGGTCAGAAGGTCACGCGAGCGGCTCGAAGAAGAGATCGGACACTTTTCGATTCTCGAACGCGATGGACGGGTGATCGCCTGCGCGGCACTCTATGCTTACCCGGACGAAAAAGTAGGCGAAATCGCCTGTGTGGCGACCCACTCCGATTACCGGCGCGCCGGTCGAGCCGAACAACTACTTCAAGCGCTGCTGAATCAGGCTGCTGAGTACGCTCTGACGCACGTTTTTGCGCTCACCACACAGACGACACATTGGTTTCTTGAGCAAGGCTTTGCGCCAACCACGCAAGATGCATTGCCCGTAGAAAAACAGCAACTGTATAACTGGCAACGTAACGCAGCCGTCCTGATCCGGCCGGTGTCACATTGAATGACGGCCAGTGATAAGCTGACCCTCGTTTTTTAACTCTGGGAGATCTCAATGCCCCAATACCGATCCCGCACTTCGACCGCTGGGCGCAACATGGCAGGTGCTCGCGCACTATGGCGCGCCACCGGCATGCAAGACGGTGACTTTGAAAAGCCAATCATTGCGGTGGTCAATTCATTCACTCAGTTTGTACCGGGGCACGTGCACCTCAAAGATCTCGGGCAGCTTGTCGCACGAGAAATCGAGGCAGCCGGTGGCGTCGCTAAAGAGTTTAATACCATTGCGGTCGACGATGGCATCGCGATGGGGCATGACGGGATGCTCTACAGCTTGCCCTCTCGTGACCTCATTGCGGATTCAGTCGAATATATGGTCAATGCGCACTGTGCCGATGCCATGGTGTGTATTTCTAACTGCGATAAAATCACACCAGGGATGCTCAACGCCGCCATGCGCCTCAATATTCCGGTGGTATTCGTCTCGGGTGGCCCAATGGAAGCGGGAAAAACTGCCCTATCAGAACACAAACTCGATTTAGTGGATGCGATGGTCATTGCAGCTGACTCGAGCGCCGATGACGAGACAGTAGAAGCCTATGAGCGCTCAGCCTGTCCCACCTGCGGTTCATGCTCCGGCATGTTCACAGCCAACTCGATGAATTGCCTGACCGAGGCGCTGGGTTTGAGTTTGCCGGGCAATGGCTCTCTGCTCGCCACACATGCCGACCGTGAGCAGCTTTTCCTGCGCGCTGGGCGTTTGATTGTAGAGGTCGCCAAGCGCTGGTATGAGCAGGATGACCAGACCGCCTTACCCAGAGAAATTGCCAGTAAAAAGGCCTTTGAAAATGCCATGACCCTAGATGTTGCGATGGGAGGGTCGACCAATACGATCCTACACCTGCTTGCGGCAGCACAAGAGGCGGGAGTGGACTTTGATATGGCAGACATCGACATAC
>JABJAS010000187.1 GCA_018666055.1 Halieaceae bacterium
AACAGAGTTAGAGCCTTTCGTTGATTCTCCTCACCGTGTGGGGCTGGCGGATTCGAGGGTCGGCTACGAATCAGAGGCTTACCGCACTGATTCAAAAGTCGTTATCGAGGTATCGGGCATTCGCCAAGCCCTAGACAAGCTGAGCGATGAGACGCCATTGGGTTTGCCGATGGTCAATGAAGGGGCGGACGCGGCAGAAATTGATCTGGGCAGGGAGTTATTTTTCGATCGGCGTCTCTCTGCCAACGACACCCTTTCTTGTGCGATGTGTCACATTCCTGAACAAGGATTTACCCAGAACGAGTTGGCCACCCCAGTGGGGCATCAGGGTAAGGGCGTTCGTCGCAACGTGCCTTCGTTGTACAACGTTGTCTTCGTTGAGCAGCTATTTTTAGATGGGAGGGAGACATCGCTGGTCGAGCAAATTTGGTCGCCTCTGTTAGCGCACAACGAAATGGCCAATGAGAATCGACAATCGGTCATGGCAAAACTAGCCGCTAACGAGTCTTACGCACAACGTTTCGAGGCGCTTTATCCAGAGGGGCTGTCAGAGCGGAGTTTGGGATGGGCGCTGTCCGCTTATCAGCGGGCGCTGTTGTCAGGGGATTCTGATTTTGATCGTTGGTACTTTGCAGACGGCAACCTGTCGAAAGGTCCTTACCCTCCAGAAGCGGCCTTAGGCTTTGCATTATTCAATGAAAAGGGCTGTAGCAGCTGTCACCAGTTGGGCGCGAACAGCAGCTTGTTTTCGGACGGCGGCTTCTATAACACAGGAATCGGCTACCTCCGTCAGCAACGAGGGGTTGAGCTCGATAAGGTGCAACTCGCTCCGGGGGTCTACGTGGTGCCTCTGGTCAGCGCTGAGACGGAGACGTTTATTGATGACGGACGTGCAGAGGTCACTGGACAGAGTGAGGATCGTTGGCAGTACCGCACCCCGAGTTTACGCAATGTCGCGATCACGTTTCCGTACATGCATGATGGGTCGCTCCCCACCCTCGAAAGTGTGGTGGCGTACTACGCTGGAAATGGCAGCGAGGATCCACTGCAAGATGTGAGAATTAGCGACATGACGATTACGCTGGACGAACAGCAAGCACTCGTTGCCTTTCTCAGGACGCTGACATCAAATCAAGTGGATGCATTAGTGTCGGATGCGCGCAGCGTCGAGATAGGCGAAAGGGGAGCCGCAGGGCTCTGAGCGAGGCCCGTTACGGAGGAGCAACCGAATGAGGCAGGGAAGCGGCCATACTGACGCTGGCGTTGCATTATTGTGACAGTGAGCTGTTCAAATAGTGCTATACCGCATACCAAGACCTCGCTTACTGTTTGCTTTTGGCTGTGGTTAGGATCGGCTTTCAGGACGAATGACATGACAGGTGATGAGCGATGAGACGCAACGGTATGAACGTGGTATTGGCCGGGCTATTTTGGGTGCTCTGTGGTTGTAGCGATCCCGTCGCGGTAGAGCAGTCTGCTGAGGTCAAGCAGACGTTGGCGCAACGTGCCGGTGCGCCGTTGTTTAAAGGTATGGGGACCTTCCACATGCCCATTACAACTCGCGATACCGACGCTCAGCGCTACTTTGATCAGGGAATGGTGCTGGCTTTTGGGTTTAACCACGCAGAATCGATTCGCAGCTTTCGTGCCGCTCAGACATTGGATTCAGACTGCGCCATGTGCTTTTGGGGTGAGGCTTTAGCCACTGGGCCCAATATTAACGTCACCAATAACGGTAAGGCGGTGATGACCCCCGAAGAGCGAGCGAGTGCGCGCGCCGCGATCGATCACGCCCTGACGTTAGTCGATGGCGTTACCCCAAAAGAGCGGAGCTGGATTCTGGCGCTGGATAAGCGTTACGACGGTCAACGTGACACGCCCCGCGACCCACTTGACCGTGCGTGGGCCGATGCGTTGGCTGATATGGCTGGTGCCTATCCCGACGACATGACGGTGGCCTCTGTTTACGCGGAGGCGCTCATGAATACGATGCCGTGGGATTACTGGGGTCCGAGTGGGGAGGCGAAGCCTGACACGCAGGCAGTGATTGAGAGTCTTGAAAGGGTGATGGCAGCCGAGCCGGAGCATCCACTGGCCCTCCATTTATACATACACGCGCTCGAGGCTTCATCGAACGCACAAAAGGCTGAGGCTGCCGCTGATACGCTAGCCAATCTCGTGCCAGGATCGGGGCATTTGGTTCACATGCCCAGCCATATTTATTTCCGGGTTGGCCGCTATCAAGACGCGGCACTTGCCAATATTCGCGCTGCCGATATTGATGAGGCCTATATCGCCGAGTGTAATGCTCAAGGCTTCTACCCTGCGTTGTACTACCCCCACAACATTCACTTTTTATGGGCCTCCGCAACCATGCAAGGCCAGAGCGACTTGTCATTGAAGAGCGCGCGTCGGGTGGTAGAGAATGTGCGTGTTGAACAAGTCGAGCAGTTCCCGACGATCCAATTTTTTCGCACTGTCCCTATGCTGTCGCTGGTTCGGTTTGCCCGTTGGGAGGAGATTCTGTCTGAGCCAGAGCCGCACGCGCCGTTTGCTTTTGCCCGAGCGATTTGGCACTACGGACGGGGAGTGGCTTACGCAGCGATGGAGAATGAGGATGCTGCCCTGAATGAATTGGCAGCGATTGAGCGTCTTGAGCCCGAGGTGGATGAGATTTTTATGGGGAATGTGTATCCCGCAAAAAACCTGCTGGCCATTGCTAAGTCGTTATTGCGGGGCGAGATTGCCTTCCGGTCAGGCGCCATGGCGGCGGCAGTGGTGTCGTTTGAGGAAGCAGTGGCCATGCAGGACGCGTTGCCCTATACAGAACCACCGTTTTGGTACTACCCAACGCGACAGTCTCTTGGCGCGGCGTTGCTGGCAGATGGTCGCGCTGCCGAGGCCCAATTGGTTTTTGAGGCGGATCTTGAGCAATATCCAATGAACGGCTGGTCGCTATATGGACTGACTGAGGCGTTAAGCACGCAAGGCCATACTGCTTTGGCTGAGGCGGCACGTTTGCGCTTCGAGGCCGTTTGGCAATTTTCAGATGTCACGTTATCGACGTCCGTTTTATGAGCAAGCTGCAGTCGGCGGGACTGCTGAATCGCTTCGGTTGAATCCCCCGCTGCAGTCTAGGTGAAGGTTTTTTTATCGTTATGATCAAGCTGATCACATTACTGACGCGAAAAGTGGGCCTCACGCGAGAGGCGTTTATTGAGCACTACGAAACCCACCACAGAAAAATCGGTGAGAAATACCTGGGTGGCTACGCGGCTAAGTACCAGCGCCGCTATATCCGCGTTGCAGAGTCGGCTAATCACGCCCCGTTAGAGTTGCCTTTTGACGTGCTGATGGAGATCTGGTTTCCAGATCAGGCCGCCATGGATGCGGCCATGCAACTCATTGCGTCGGACACTGCTCAGGCCGAGATTGTCGCCGACGAAGAGCGGCTGTTTGAGCGGGACCAAACCCGCAGTTACGTGGTTGAAGAATACGAGTCCGATATGCCCATCCCAAAGCGGCTGGCATAGCCGGTCAGAGTCATCGCCGGTTCAGGGCGCACTCCTCTGCGCTTTAGTCGAACCAATGCAGCTGTATCGCCCCTTGTTCAGCCCCGTCGCGCGCTAAGCGCTCTGCGTCTTCGCCGAAGGTGTTTTCGATTTGCTCCCGACGTATCTTCATCGTTGGCGTGAGGATCTCATTTTCAATCGTCCAGGGCGTCTGACTAAAAATGATGGCGCCAATGCGGGCATGCTTCTCAATGTCGGCGTTAATGGACTCGACCGTTGCGAGGGCGGCAGCTTCTACCTCCTCTTTTGGCAGTAAGCGAGAGGGCTCGTTGAGAACCGTCACCATCACGGTTTTTGAGTAGCCTCGCCCCAGCAGACATTGCTGCTCAGAATGGGGGTTGTCGGCAAAGCGTCCCTCGATCGGCGGGGGCGCGACAAATTTCCCCTGAATCGTTTTGAAGTAGTCTTTAACCCGTCCGGTGATAAAGATAAACCCGTCGTCGTCGATGCGGACTTTATCACCGGTATGCAGCCATCCGTCTTGCCAGAGCTCAGCGGTTTTGTCAGGGCGGTTATAGTAGCCCGGCGTGCAGCCTGCTGCTTTAATCAGGAGTTCGTCGTTGCCGCCGATCTTCACTTCAACCTCGCCAGCTGGTTGACCAATAGAGCCGATCCTACGGTTCTGGGGGTCAGTAATGATGAGTCCCATCGCCTCGGTTTGGCCAAAACCTTCACACAGCTTAACACCGACAGCGTCCCACCAATTGATCAGGGCAGGCGGGGTTGGCGCAGCAGCAGTCAGGCAATACTCAACTTCATCGAGACCCAACGCGTTGGTCACCAAGGCTTGCACCCCAGCCTGATCGTTTGCAATAGCAGCATCGAGCGCCTCGGCGCCGCCAAACTTAGCGGTCACCGACTGTCTGAGTTGCTCCCAGACGCGGGGCGGCCCAAAAAAGATATGCGGCCGGCAGCGCGGAAGGTCGGTAGCCAGTGTTGCCAGCGACTCGTTGAACCAGATTTCCCCGCCGGTATTGATGGATGAGAATTCTACGATCTGACGTTCGGCAATGTGCGACAGAGGTAGATAGCTAAACCAACGTGGTTGCTCGCGCTGTGTGAACAAATACTGGCAGCGACGCATGGGGATGAGGTTGGTGGCGTGGGTCTGAATGACGCCTTTGGGTAAGCCCGTGGTGCCAGAGGTGAACACCAGTGACACGGTATCATCGGCGTGGGGTGAATAAGCCGGCGATTCGTTGGGCGCCGTGGTAACGAGTTGCTCCCACTTTGTATGGGGTAAGTCACAGTCCGTGCCCGGTAATGTGATGATCAGGCAGCCTTCTGGGAGGACAGCCTTCACGCTTTCCCAATTTTCAGTTTCACCGAGGAACAGTACTTGTGTGTCGGTGAATTCGAGGATGTACTCGGCCGTCGCTTGCGCGTGAGTGGTAAACAGGGGGACCGTAACATTGCCAGAGTGGATGATGCTCATATCCGCCATGATCCAGTGTGCCCGGTTTCGGCTCAGTAGCGCCATGTGCTGCCCATGAGCAAACTCAGCTTCGAGCCACGCCGCCACCCGGTCAATTTCTGCGACGGCGGCGCCCCAGGTGTAATCAGTCGCTCCCCCTTCAAAGAGGTCTCGCATCCAGATGGTCTCAGGTTGTACCTTTGCCCAATGCCGGGCTTGCTCGGTTAGGGTGCTGCACTGCATGACTGACGGTCCTCTCTCGATCGTTCGTTGAGGTGCTTGACGCTGAGGCGTTGTGGCAGCGTCTTGGCTTCTGCGTGATAGCTCAGAAGTAGCACTCGCAATCGGTGCTAACCATAATCGTTACCCCTCATCAATGCCAGCCACATTGCGCTACCGGCATGCCTCGGAGGGAGGCAGTGAAATGCGGTTTGCCAACGGTTATAGTGAGAGGCATCCAGACGCACACCGCACTTTCGTAAGACAAGCGAACAGTACGACGCGTTACCAGTGGGCAGCCCTAACCGCACCTTGAGACCCCGCGCTGCCGATATCAGTTGATGAGTTTAGAAATAAGGGTTCGCATGCGCCACTCAACGTTCATCCTGAGTCTTTTGATTTGTTTTGCCGGAGCAGTCTCCGCTGCTGATGATGTCCTTCGCATCATGCTAGAAGAGCCAGTAGCAGGTGAGATTCATGGTGGCGTGGGCAATCTCCGAGGCTGGGCGGTTGCTACCGCTGGCATCGACAAGATAGAAATCATGATTGATGGGGAATATGCGTTTGATGCACCCTATGGCGGCGCTAGAGGCGACGTAGGAGGCGCCTTCCCTGGAGTCGCTAATGCGAGTCAATCGGGCTTCTCGCTGGCCTATGCCTATAGCAATCTATCGCCGGGCAGTCACACCATAACGGCTGTTGCTCATACTTTAGACGGCGAAACGCAAATGAG
>JABJAS010000188.1 GCA_018666055.1 Halieaceae bacterium
ATGATCAGACCGAAAGCGCATCGAAAAAATAGGCAGTTGATCTGCCTGTCGTGGGCCGAGTCGTTCCAATCCGTGGGTCGTATGAAATCGTTTTTCGGCCGCCAGTCTGTGATGGGTTTCGATTTCGGCAATCCGTTGATAGCCGACTCTTTTAGGAATACTCACCGCCATGCCACCGCGAATGGACTCTACTATGCCTGGCGTACCGCCCTCCTCCCGGTGCTCGGGGTCCGCATGCCACTCATGCCAATCGGGTGTGACATAACGCACTGTCCCGCCACCAATTTGCGCCGGCACGGTATTGCGTAACAGATTGCGCTTGATCGCCAGTACACCGCTGCTACCGGGGCCCCCAATAAACTTATGGGGCGAAAAGAAAAGCGCGTCGAGTGGCGTCTCGGCAGCGTTCATGTCAATCGGAAGATAAGGGGCGCCCGCTGCGTAATCCCACACCGCGAGCGCACCATGGTCATGGAGTGTTCGTGTGATACCCGGCACGTCAGACAGGATACCCGTGACATTTGAGGCGGCAGAAAAACTGCCGACGATAAAAGGTCTGTCACCGTTTTCGGCCAGCGTTTCGGTCATCACCGCTTGATCAATACCGCCATTCTGATCGAGGGGTAGGCGCATGACGTCCGCTTGCGCCTCGCGCCAGGGCAACTCGTTGGAGTGATGCTCATAGGGGCCTACTAAGACCAACGGAAGGCGGTCGCTGGTTGAGGTGCCCTCGCTCGCTGACCGCAAGCCCAGCAAATGAACCAATGTATTGACCGCCGCGGTCGCACCGGATCCGCAAAAGATGAGGATATCCTCATTACCGGCGTTAATGACCTCTTTTATGGTTTGCCGCGCCCACTCCCTAAGCTGCCCCGTGTGCCGTCCGGTGTGTGAGGCGTCAGAGTGTGTGTTGGCGTAGTGCGGTAATACGTCTCGTGAAATAACCTTTTCGATCGAGGCCAGGCCCCGCCCGCTTGCGGTGTGATCGCAATAAACGAGTGGCTTAGACCCATACGGCGTTTGAATAGGTGTCTCGCGCCCGATGATCTGTTGCCGCAGTTGGTTGATCAGATCGGGCTGGCTCTCTGCGGTGTCGTATCGATTCGTCATTGCTGTCAGTAGAGGCGCTTGGGCTAAAGGACTGCTGCCAGCGTAATGCTTCAGTCGCGCGCGATGGGTGCACATTGGCCGAACAAACCGCTTTATATTGCACGTATTGTGCTTTGTTGATATTAATATCGAGCAAATGACGCAGTGTAGTGAGCTATGGCGCAAATTAAGATCATCGACGCGTTGGATCGTAAGATTCTGCGGGCGCTGCAGCGCGACAGTGACGAACCGATAGCAGACCTTGCAGCAGGACTCGGCCTGTCGCGCTCGGCCTGCAGTCGCCGCATTGCGCGACTAGCAGAAATAGGCGTCATTGAGCGATCGGTGGCCCTGTTGTCACAGAGCAAATTAGGCTTGGGGCTAACGGTCTTTATTGCCATCAAGACTAACCAACACAACGCGGTCTGGTCTCGACAATTTCAAGCGGTCGTAGAGCAACTTGCCGGGGTGCTCGAAGTGCACCGTCTCGGGGGGGATATCGACTACCTGCTGAAGGCAGTCGTCCCCGACATGCCAGGCTACGACGCGCTCTATCAGCAGCTTATCAAGGCGGATCTTTATGATGTGAGCGCCAGCTTCGTCATGGAAACGATGAAGCATACGACAGAGCTTCCACTCTAGGCTCGCTTAACCACCAATGAGGAATTGGATGTAGCACGCTTCCTTCATCGCTGGTTTGGGTACCGCTGGTTTGGGTATGGCTGGCTCGGGATATCCACCATCTTGCTATTGCTGGCTGGACCTCTCGTTGAGTCTGTCACACACTAAGGTCGCTCTCGCTTCGGTACGAGAGTGTTAGGCAATGTGGCACGCGTAAGAGCGCGTCCGGCAGCGTTAGAGGCCTGCAGTGAGTCACCGGGCTAACAGCAGCCTGCCGCACTGCGCCCGTTTGGCCACGCCATCGTCGGTCAACAGAGGAGGACAATGTCGTGGCACGAGCGGGACAGGAGTTAATCGAGCGGCGAACTGCCCTAAAGCTAGCGGCAGCGCTCTGGTTATCAACACAAAATAGACGCGTTTCCGCGCTACCTCCGCAGCGAATTGTGGTGATTGGGGGAGGTATCATCGGTTGCGCCATCAGCTATTACCTTGCCAAAGCGGGCGCTCAAGTCGCCCTGTTAGAACGGGACACCCTCGCCAGCAAGGCCAGTCGCGGCACCTTTGCTTGGATTAATGCAACGTGGGCCAAGCAACCTAGACACTACCACCGCCTCAACCAAATGGGCCTCGACGGCTGGCATCAGCTGGAGCAAGCGCTCAACATTCCCATCCGCTGGGGCGGCTCTCTCGAGTGGTTTTCGAGTCGCGAACGGCAAGTCACGCTGGCAGCCGATATCGAAGAGCAAGCCAGCTGGGGTGAGGACGCTGAAATGCTGTCGGGGACCGAAGTCAGCGCATTAGAGCCAAATTTAACCGTCAGTGCTGACCTCGCCGTTGCGTATTCTGGCGGGGATGGCGCTCTCGATCCAGTGGTCGCCTGTCAGCGATTAGCCGCTGGCGCGCAGCAGCATCAGGCGCAGATCTTAGAGCACTGCGAGGTCCATTCGGCGTCGCCGAATGACGAGGGGAGCATCACGCTGTCAACGAGTCTTGGTGACTGGGTTGCAGACCGTTACGTACTGGCTACCGGTGCCGATTCGATGACAGCACAAACCCTCGCGGGCGTGACGATTCCTCAGCGATCGACTCCCGGTGTTATCGTGATAACCAAGCCCCTACCCCGCCTTATTCACCGGGTCATTGCTGCGCCGGGCATTCATCTTCATCAGCGAGACGATGGAAAGATAGTGATCGGAGAGCAAAGCGGCGCGCCCGATAATGTCGCGCACTCGTTGCGGCTCCGCCAACGCCCCACTCGCTTTCCCACTGAGACGACGGCATTGGCGCACGCAGAGAGAATGCTAGCTATCACTCGGCAATATCTGCCCGCGGCAGTGGAAGCAGAAGTTGATGAAGTCCTGATCGGCTGGCGACCCTTGCCAATCGATGGGCATCCCGTGCTCGGCACACCCAGTGCATCCCCTGCAAGTTATCTTGCGATCATGCACAGCGGCATTACCCTCGCCCCCATCGTTGGCCAACTGGTTGCGCAGGAGTTGTTAACAAAAACTCCCTCGCCTCACCTCACCCACTACCGGCCAGACCGAGAGTTTTCGTCTGTCGCCCGCTATTAGCCCCGCGATGAGCTGACAGCGGGTATTGGCGTTAATCGCATGAGGCATCAACCTCCCGGACCTCTCCTCAGCGGGTGATCAAGAGGGGGGCGTGCTCAGCCCTTCCGGCTTCGAAGCCGATCTGCCCTCGCCATTGCGTGCCGATGTGTCGAGTAGTATCGCGATCCGTTCTATCCTCGACTTGACCCGAACCCATTAATCCACGTAGCGTCACGCACTCAGCTTAATGACCTGCCTTACCTAGGAGACCACTGTGCCAAATGCCTACATTGTTGATGCCTGCCGAACACCTCGCGGAATTGGGAAAGTCGGAAAAGGTGCGCTCGCCCACCTACACCCTTCTTATCTTGGCTCTACGGTCTTAAAGGCGCTGGCGGAGCGCAACGCGCTAGACACCGCCGAGGTCGATGACGTGATCTGGGGTACCTCGTCGCAAAGTGGAAAGCAGTCGGGCGACCTTGGACGGATGGCCGCTCTTAACGCCGGTTTTGATATGCGTTCCTCAGGGGTCACATTAGATCGGTTTTGCGGCTCAGGCATTACCACCGTGAGCTTAGCAGCGGCCCAAGTTATGTCGGGAATGGAAGATCTTGTCATTGCGGGCGGCACTGAGATGATGAGCTACTTTCCCTCCATCGGCGAGCCCGGGGTGCCTCCCATGCTGGATTCTGGCAACTTAGCGTTACGTGCTATGCATCCTCAGTCGCAGCAAGGGGTTTGTGCCGATGCCATCGCCACGCTGGAGGGCATCGATCGAGAAGCGGTCGATCAATTAGCCCTAACCAGTCAGCAGCGCGCTGCGCAAGCCATTGCAGAAGGACGGTTTGACCGATCACTCATAACGGTTCACAACCCCGACGGCTCGGTCGCACTCGACCACGAAGAATTTCCCCGATCAGAAACCACCCTCGAGAGCTTGGCTGGGCTTAAAACTGTTTTCGACGTCGTGCGAGATGTTCCGGTCGATGAGGTCGGCACCACCTATGGGCAGCTCATCCAGCAAAAATATCCTGATCTGGACACCTTTAATCATATCCATCATGCAGGTAACTCCTCAGGAGTGGTTGATGGTGCTGCGGCACTGTTGTTGGCGTCTGAACAGTACGTTGAGCGCCGCGGATTAACGCCGCGTGCTCGCATCGTGGCGACCGCAAATCAAGGAGATTGCCCTACGCTCATGCTCAATGCGCCGGTACCCGCGGCGAGAAAAGTACTGGCCAAAGCCGGGCTGAGCGTCAGTGACATTGACCTCTGGGAAATCAACGAAGCTTTTGCTGTCGTGGCAGAAAAATTCATCCGTGACCTCGGATTAGACCGCAGCAAGGTCAATGTTAACGGTGGCGCCATGGCATTAGGGCATCCCATTGGTGCAACGGGATCTATCTTAATAGGCACACTGCTTGATGAGCTGGAGCGGCAACAAAAACGCTACGGCCTCGTGACGATGTGCGCAGCGGGCGGCATGGCGCCGGCGATTATTATTGAGCGACTGGCCTAAAGGTAAGTGTATTGGGTATTGCGTCGCATCTAAGCCACCACTAAGCCTACAGTGGGTAAGAGTCTGATAGGGTCCACGCTCCTCTATTGATATCGCCCGCTATGACACCCGCCTTATTTTCGACGCTACCGCTTGCCCCAACTCAGCTAGAGGCGCTAGCTGGCCTCGGGTACTCGGCGATGACGCCCGTGCAAGCACAGAGCTTGCCGGCCATCCTGCAGCGCAAAGACGTCATTATTCAGGCCAAGACGGGTAGCGGCAAGACTGCAGCCTTTGGCATCGGTCTGCTGCATCATTTGAATCCCCGATTTTTTGGAGTGCAAGCACTGGTAATGTGCCCGACCCGAGAGCTTGCTGAACAAGTGGGCGAGGCCATCCGTCAACTGGCGAGTCGCATGCGTAATATCAAAGTGGTGATGTTATGCGGTGGCAAACCCTTCGGACCACAGCGTGACTCGCTGGAGCACGGCGCACACATTGTGGTGGGCACTCCCGGCCGCATTCAAGACCACTTACAGCGGCAGACTTTGGATTTGACGGGGGTGGCAACGTTCGTGCTCGACGAAGCGGACCGAATGCTGGATATGGGCTTTGCTGAAGTGATGGCTACTATCACAGCGGCATTACCCAAAAAGCGACAGACACTGCTGCTCTCCGCCACCTTCCCAGAAGACATTAAGAAAATGAGTCGGGCTATCCAGCGTCAACCGATCGAGGTCAAAGTCGACGCGGTGCTCACTCACGATGAGACGGTACTGGAACAGCTCTTTTTCGAGATTCAGAAACACGAACGCAATACGGCCTTGCTAGCACTTTTTGAGCACTATCAGCCTGGCAACGCCATGGTTTTTTGCAATACTAAAAAACAGTGCGCTGAGGTTGCGGCATTTCTGCAAGAACACGATATCGAAGCTGCCGCGATCCATGGCGACCTGGATCAGCGAGATCGAGATCAAGTGCTACTGCAGTTCACCAACAATAGCTGCCCTGTATTGGTGGCCAGCGATGTTGCGGCACGTGGCCTAGACATCCCCGCCCTTGCGATGGTTGTTAACTTTGAGCTGCCCCGCGATGGCGACACTTATGTCCATCGCATTGGCCGCACTGGCCGAGCCGGCGAAACGGGTCAAGCCTTTAGCCTTGTCACTCCTTCGGAGGCGCCCCGACTCCGCGTGATCGAGGACCATCTACACATTAACTGCCTATGTGACGTGTTGGAGTCGTTAAATCGTAATCCTAACTATCAATTACAAGGCGACATGGCGACACTTCAACTTGACGCGGGGCGTAAGCAAAAATTACGACCGGGCGATATATTGGGGGCGCTCACGGGAGACGCGGGCCTAGCGGGGGACCAGATTGGAAAAATTAAAATTCTCGATAACAGTAGCTATGTTGCGATCGCCAGATCGGCACTGCGGCAGGCGATGAATTATCTGGCTCAGGGTAAGATTAAAGGTCGCTCGATTCGAGTGCGTCGTCTGAAGCTACACCGTTAGCTCCCGTTTCTCGCTCAGGAGCGAGCTTAAAAAGGCGCCAAGAAAACCCCAGTGTGATTAGGAAGTCGGACTGCTCCCGCAACGCTTCCCGTTTTTCGCGATGACCTCGAAAAGCAAGTGGCGTTGCTGCCACTACGGCTTGCAGCTCAGTCTGAGTCAGTTGTTTTTCATAGCGGCATTCGCCTTCGCGCAACAGCGTTCCGTCAGGAATGGTGCGCCTGAGCAAGGGGTGTTCGCGCGGCTGCTCGTAAAGCGCTGTCTTTAATTCCCACAGATGCTGAGCGGCAGGGCCGACCTCCAGATAATAGCCATTCGGCCGCACCGCACGCGCGACCTCAGTATCATTCACAGGTGAGAAGATGCACATCGCCAGGTCAATTGACGAGGTCATGACAGGCAGATACCGAGAACTTGCGACCGCATAGTGATGCCTGCGGTAGTCTCTGGCCGCCAACTTCACCGCCGACTTAGCAATATCGACCCCATACACCGATAAGTCTGGCAGGCGTTCGGACAGCATTCCGTCGTAATAGCCTTCACCGGAGCCGATGTCGAGCAGCGTGCTCACGTCGGTGCAAGTGGCCACTAGGTCACACAGCGCTTCTGCTAGCGGCCGGTATAGCTGCGCCCGATGTAGGGCGCGTCGACCTTGCACCATTTCAGGATTATCACCGGGGTTCTTGCTGCGCTTGTGTTGTACGGGAAGGAGATTAACGTAGCCTTCTCTCGCACGATCAAAACGATGACCATTGACACAGAGCAAGCCAGACTCACGCGCCTCTAACGGCTGCGTGCAATGCGGACACATCCAAACCATGATCGAGCTCTCATCTCGTCTTATCGACAATGCCACCATCGCGTACCATAGCAAAGGTGACTGAGCGTGGGTGCTCAGAGAACACACGATCCTCCCTGATTACGGGCAAAGAGGCAGGCATTATTAAGAATTCGATCATCACAACACAGCGCTGGATACAGTCATTTGTGGTGGAGTTAAATCTGTGCCCTTTTGCCCATCACGTCACAGCACGCGACGTTATTCGCTACACAGCCTGTGCCAACGAATCACTGCAAGACATCTTACACGCGCTACATGAGGAAATGGACTGGCTCGATAGTGACCCAGAGACTGAGACCAGCTTTCTCATCCTGACCTCTGGCATGAAAGATTTTAGCGATTTTAACGACTGTTTAGGGATGGCTCAGGAGCTGCTCGTCATGATGAACTGGGTGGGCAGGTATCAACTGGTGGGTTTCCATCCTCATCATCAGTTTGATGGGACAGACCCAGACGATGCAGAAAACTACACCAATCGATCCCCATACCCAATGGTGCATATATTGCGGGAATCAAGCGTCACGCAGGCGGTGGATGCCACTGCGAATATAGCGCTCATTCCCAAGCGTAATACAGACACCTTGAATCAGCTGGGTGTCGAGGTGCTCATTAAGCGATGGCAAGACTGCTTTTAGAGCGCCTCGAATAACGAGGGGCCCGAATGCGCTACATTACGGCTCGTCGTCTTCGACCCCTAAAATCGACAACTGCTCCTCAATGCTCAGCATTAAGAACGTCTCGAACTCCGCATAAAACTGAGTCAGTGATAAGCCGAAGACTTTATCGAACGCATCAGCCCAGCCGAGCGTGGTCGATTCATCCCAGTACTCATAAAGGATCTTATCTGAAGACGTTTTATTTTCCAGATACCTGAAAGCGATGTGTCCAAATTCATATTGCAAGGCACCGATGCACAGCGTCCCACAATACGCTTGCAAACGTTCGGTTTGCTCGCTCGTATCGACATCCCTTATGGAAATACCGGGAAACCGTGCTGAGAACGATTTCATTGCCATCAGATCGTTGACTACACGGCTATTTAACGTCCTCTGCGACTCCCAATCCATTCGTTTTGACATCAATTGCTCAAAATAAATCGCCGCCCCTTCTTCAACCCAACGGGTGGTGCGCCATCCGAACGAATCGTCGTCGGACCCGAAGTAAATCTTATGCGCCCCCTGGTACACGTGAAAGTATTCGTGAGCGTTGACCTTTCGATCAACAATGAGCTCTTGCTCAACCGGATCGTGCTGGTTATTTTCGTCTGCGTAGGGATTGTGGACAAATGATTGCACGGGAGAATCCAATCGCCATGACGACTGTTGGAAGCCATTCGCGCCGGGATAGATGTATGCCATTTCGCGAATGGCTTCTCCCTGATCGGTGAGGCAGTAAGCCCTCTCTTCAGAGGGGTAATTGAATTCGCAGAAGTCATTGGCAAGTGACTCCGCCACCTCAAGATCATTGCCGACCAAATACACCCTGAGCGGCCCATAGTTACCCAGCACGTCTATCGCGGCCAACATTCCCTCTTTTGATGCGTCAACAATTGCCGGTGGTATGTCGGAAGCAACTCTAAATTCGACTGGCTTCACGGCGACTTGATTCCATCCTGCCTGAATTAACCTCGTGGCGATGTCTTTTTGGCTTGATGTCAACGGCGCGGTCACTCGTTCGATGTCTAGTGACAAGTAAGGTCGGAAGACCATACTGTCTAAACAGTACTCGTAATCAAGCCGCGTTTGGGTGTCTTGGGATGAGTCGCCCAATCGATAGTTGATTTTGCATTCCGGAGGAGCCTCCTCCAGCCAGCCCGCACAAAATCCATTCGGATCATCGCAAAACGTGTCGATCAGGTTGAAGTTGTATTGGATCCATTCCACGTTCGCGGGAGGCTGCCAAGCAGCGACGCCCTCAACAGGGCCGCTATCCGAGTCAGTGCTTCCGTTGCCGGCCTGATTCTGCTCGACGATCTTGATGATCTCGAACCCCTGCTCCGCTGTGCGCCAGCCAAGCACCATGTCATAGCTATCGCCGCCAATGAGTGCATTGCTCGCCGAGATCTCATCGCCATCCACCGTGCAGCTGGTCGCCGCTAGATCAACCGCATTGGCACCGCTGATAAACGACTGCTTAAATCTCACGGTCTCAAAGGTTGCTGAGCTGGTCAGCGTCTTGCCCTTTAGTGTGTGAGCAACAGCCGAGATGGTGTGGCTGCCCGGCGATAAATTGCTATACGCATAGGCCAAAGAAAAGCCAGATTGACTCGCATTGGCAACATCAGGAAACGCGCCGCCAACGTCGCCTCTGGCACCGCCATAGGGAGCGTCAAACGCATACTCCCCGTCGATCATGATTTCTATCTTGTCGATGCCATCGGTCGCAACGGCCCACCCTCTGAGATTGCCCACGCCACCATGAATCTCACCGGCTACTGGCTCCTCCAGCATGATACGAAGCACATCATCGGCCTTGACCTGCAACGAAGTCGTGCAGCAGATGGCTGACAGCAGCATTAATCCGATTGCCCTCCTCATGTTATTAATTGCTCTCAAAAGGAGAAAACACATTCAAAGATCGATTTTTCAATCCCAAGATGCCTCGGCCCACTCATCGGCCGACTTGATAATCGCTATCTGGCTTTCCAGGTCTTGATCCATAAACGCGTCAAAATCTCGATAAAAA
>JABJAS010000020.1 GCA_018666055.1 Halieaceae bacterium
ACCACTGTACTCGATGTGAAGATTATGGATTACCCGACACATGCCGCCTCACTACCCGTTGCGATGATCCCGAACTGCGCCGCGACACGGCATGCGCATTTCACGCTGACTGGGGAGGGGCCTGCGCTGCAGACCCCCCCTGACATTACTCAGTGGCCTGAGATCAGTTGGGAGCCGGGCGAATCGGTCCGCAAAGTGAACTTGGATACGGTCACTCGAGAGGATATTCACACTTGGATGCCCGGAGATACGTTGCTCCTTTCCGGCACCATGCTGACAGGGCGCGACGCGGCGCATAAGCGTATGACTCAGATGTTAGAGCAGGGCGAGCCCTTACCCGTCGATCTCCGGGGCAAGTTTATTTATTACGTGGGGCCGGTGGACCCCGTACGTGACGAGGCAGTCGGTCCGGCTGGTCCCACGACCGCGACGCGAATGGACAAATTTACTGACTATATTCTCGATCAAACAGGATTAGCGGGCATGATTGGTAAGGCAGAGCGCGGCCCGGTGGCAGTAGAAGCCATTAAAAAGCACGGCGCGGTCTATCTGATGGCAGTGGGCGGTGCCGCCTATCTGGTGTCGAAAGCAGTGACCAAGGCTGAGGTGGTGGCCTTTGAGGATTTGGGGATGGAGGCCATTTACGCCTTCACTGTGAAGGATATGCCGGTCAGCGTGGCGGTGGACAGTCAGGGTGAGTCGGTTCATGTGACAGGTCCTAAACTTTGGAAAGCACAGATTGAAGAGCAGGCGCTTGAGCTCATCTGAGTCGCTTTACTGGCACGATTATGAAACGTCGGGGGCGGACCCCACCCAGGACCGACCTTGGCAGTTCGCGGGTATCCGAACCGATACAGAATTGAATATTGTCGGTGAACCGCTCACGCTTTACGCACAACCGACAGAAGACAGATTGCCGCATCCTGCAGCGGTGCGCGTCACCGGCATTACACCCCAAGAAGCCCATGAAAAAGGCGTCCCTGAAGCAACCTTCATTAATCGTATTCTCGCAGAACTCGCCAAGCCCAATACCTGCACCGTGGGCTATAACTCGATTCGCTTCGATGATGAAGTCACCCGCTTTACCTTGTGGCGCAATCTGCACGATCCCTATGCGCGGGAATGGCAAAATGGCAATAGCCGCTGGGACTTGCTCGATGTGGTCCGCGCGTTTTGGGCGCTGAGCCCCAACGGTATCAAGTGGCCACAGCGTGACGATGGGTTGACCAGTTTTCGGCTCGAGGACCTTACGGCTGCCAACGGGATTGAACATGGCGCCGCTCACGATGCGTTAGCCGATGTGATCGCGACGATCGAGATGGCGAAGCGCTTGAAGCAAGCTGATGCGCGTTTGTTTACCACGCTATATGCCAATCGGACTAAACGAGCGGTCAGTGCGCTGATCGACATACCGAGATTGAAGCCGGTAGTCTATGTCTCAGGGACATTCGGTGCGGCCAGTAATAACATCGCCCTGATCGTGCCGCTTGCCTGGCATCCCGATAATAAGAGTGAGGTCATTTGTGCTGATCTGGCTGGCAGCACTGAGTATCTCGATCAATCAGTCGCGCAGTTGCGTGCGTCGCTGTTTGCGCCGGTATCAGCGCGATCAAAAGAGGCCGTGCGACCGCCGCTCACAGCAGTGCGTCTCAATCGCGCGCCGGTGCTCTTGCCTGCCGACTGGCTAGCGGGTGAGGCCGCGGAGCGACTTGGTTTGGATGGTGACCATCACCGTGCACATCTGGCCGCGTTGCGGGCAGCGCGCACTGCGGATGAGGGCGCTTTCGTTGCGCGGTTTCAGGATATTTGGCGTGAAAGGGCGTTTCCGCCGCGGACCGATCCTGATCAGATGCTCTACGATGGTTTCATCAATGACGCCGACCGTGCCCTGTGTCAGCGGATCCTTCAACAAGAGCCGGCGGCATTGGCGACACAGAGCTGGCCTTTTTCTGATCCACGATTGCCCGAGCTGTTGTTCCGTTACCGCGCACGTAATTTTC
>JABJAS010000189.1 GCA_018666055.1 Halieaceae bacterium
CTGCCAAGGCCTCGCCATCGCACTAAAAATGGGCGCGACCAAGGCAGACTTTGACCGGACCGTGGGTATTCACCCCACCGCGGCCGAAGAATTCGTGACGATGCGCACGCCGCGAGACTGAGACATGGACCTGGCACTTTGGGAGTATGCAGCGCTCATTTTGGCGGGCATTGTCGCTGGCTTTATTAACGTGATGGCAGGCGGCGGCTCCATCATCACGGTGCCGATCATGATGTTCTTCGGTGTACCCGGTCCTGTTGCTAATGGCACCAACCGCCTGCCCATATTGGCGCAGAACATCAGTGCCTGTCTGACCTACCTGCGACACGGGGTCCCTGAACTACGCTTAGTGCTATCACTGGCACTCTGTGCCGTCCCCGGTGCCATTGCGGGGGCATCGTTGGGCGTCACTATTTCAGTAGAGGCATTTAATATTGTCCTAGCCGGCGTAATGGCCTTGGTGATGATCGTCATAGTTACGGGTGCAGGATCCCAAGAAAGCAATGTCACATTGAAGCCTTCTCGCAAGCGGTTAGTCGCAGGGCATGGACTGATGGTAGCGGCGGGATTCTGGGGCGGCTTTATTCAAATTGGAATGGGATTCATTCTGTTACCCATTTTGCATCGGGTGCTGGGACTCAGTCTGGTCACCGCCAACATCCACAAAGTCTTTATTATTCTTTTATACACCGTTGCCGCACTATTTGTATTTGGTAACCAGCTGGAGTTGCTATGGTGGATCGGCGGTGTCATGGCAGTAGGAAACGGCGTTGGAGGTTGGTTAGGGGCCAGGCTCACCCTCTCCGGGGGAGAGCGGGTAATTCGTGCCCTGCTCATTATTGCTATCGCGGTCATGATCGTGAAGCTAATATGGTTCACTTGATAGAGGTTCTGAGGAGCATTAAGAGCATGATGAATACCAGGATGAGTTGGACATTATTACTTCAACGCAGCGTCTTAGGCTTACTCAGCATGGGATTGCTGGCCTGTACCACCATGCAGGTCGACACAATGCCCACTGACCGTTTTGCAGCAAAAGGGTACGACTCTTTTAGCTGGAAATCAGACATCCCCACAGGTATGTCTGGTTCTTTGGATGGTTTTTATCAGCTATCAAGCACGATCAGGGCGGTTGTGATGAGTGAGCTGGATAAAAAAGGTTACCGCTACGAAGAGAGCGGGGGTGATTTTGTGATCAGTTACGAATTACGCGCTGCCCTCGAGGGCGGAGCGACAGAGGCTGCTCCTGACTTCGGTGCCACCACGTCAGTAATCAACCGTAATCCTGACCAAGCCATCGTTGACAACACCTATGCACTCAGTGGACCCCGAGAAATCGCTAGCTTAGCGTTGTTATTTGAAGACGGTATTAACTTAGCACCGACATGGTCTGCCAGTGTCAGCCAGGTGGTCGAAAACAGGAATCAGCCAGATTTAGACAAGGTGCGTCGTAAACTTCAGCGCGGCCTAGCGAAGGCGTTTCGACCACTGCCCGATGTAAAAAGCCGTTAACCGTCGACCTCATACACCTCCGGGTTAGCACAAAACGGAACGCGCTGGCCGGCCATGCCTGCGTGCAGATTGTCGAGTGCGCGTGCCACCATTGCATCACGAGTCGATGCTGTGGCACTGCCCAGATGAGGCAGCATCACCACGTTATTGAGCCTTTTAAAGGGGTGATCAACCGGTAACGGCTCGTTGACAAAAACGTCTAAGCCCGCCATGAGTCGGCCAGATTGAACTTCATCAATCAGCGCTACTTCGTCGACGAGCAGGCCGCGCCCGGTATTAATGAGTGACGAACCCGATGGCATACTGGCTAACCGCGCTCGGTTAGCGATGTGCGTTGTCTCTTCCGTCAATGCAGTGTGCAAAGAGACAATATCGGATTGCGCGAACAGCGCATCCAGCGCAACCGGCTCGGTACCGGCTACCTGTTTTGGAGTGCGGTTCCACGTTAAGACTCGGCACCCAAACCCTTTCAGTCGGGTTACCACCGCCTCCCCAATTGGGCCAAGGCCCACTATGCCAATCGTCGCCTGACTGATATCGGTGCCCAGTAACAGATCCGACTGCCAACCGTCCGTCCAATGGCCGGCGCGAATCCAACGATCCGCCTCGGCAACTCGCCGCGTCACCGCTAGCATCAATGCAAGCGTCAGATCAGCCGTACTATCAACGAGTACGCCGGGAGTATGACCAACCGGTATTGCAGCTCTTGATGCGGCCAGCAGATCAATATGGTCCACCCCCACTGATATGGTGGAGATCACTTTCAGCCGGTCCGCGACTTCAATCATGGCAGGTGTCACGGGGGAGGTCAGCGTGCAGAGCAAGCCCTGCGCACCGGGAAGCCGATTCACGAGCTCAGCCTCGGAGATAGCCTGCGCTTCGGTCCAAGGCAGTACCTCATAGTGTTCGGCCAAATGAGCAAGCAGTTCGTTGGGTAAGGCGAGCGCCACAACACATTTTGGCTTCATGCGTCTCTCGCAAGCGGCTGAGCTGACTCCGAAATGCTTTGGGTTGCCGCAAATTCCAAACGGGCTCCATCAGTCAATGACCAAATCACAATCAAACTGACCAGAAGCCCCATGCCCGTCCACGCCATGGAAAAACCACTATACGCCAGCAATACCGCGGCAATTAATGGGCCCAGCACTCTGCCAACAGCAGAGGAAGATGCGGTCATTCCAAAGAACTGGCCTCGCCATGACGGCGCCACCAAATGGCTAGCAATCGTATTCAATATGGGCAAGCAAAGGGTGGCCGACGAAAAAGCACAGAGGCTCACTAAAGTCATTGCCCAAATGCCAGAGACCCAGCCCGACAGTAGTAGGGATGCACTGAAGAGCAACGCGGCGCCCCGCAGCACTCCGACATTACCAAATCGATCAGTCATTCTTCCCAGAATATTACCTTGAGTCACGATCATCACCACACCCACTAACCCAAAAAACAGACCGACCTCCCGAGCTTGCCAGCCATGTCCGTCGGCGACCCATAGCGGAAACAAATAAATAGCCGCACTCACGGCGCAGGTGTGAAGGCAGAACTGAGCAATAAATAAAAAGAAACCAGAACGCTGTACTATCTGAAGTAACGAGGTCGATGTCGGCGCGTCTCCCTCGTCAGGCCGATGTGGCTGGCTCGCCGGCAATAGCGTGAAGGTCATCAGCGCGGCAACGACTGACAGCACTCCGGCGACGATGCAGGGCAAAGCAAAATCGTTGTCATTACGCGCTAGCAGACCACCGATAACGGGGCCCAGGATCAGTCCCACACCAAACGCACGTCCGATCAATCCCATTGCGCGCGAGCGCTGATCGGGAGAGCTGGCGTCTGCAATCACCGCGGTAGCAACCGGAATGCTCCCAGCCATCACGCCCGCAACAGCTCGCGCCAAATACACCATCCAAAGCGCATCTGACGCCGCCAGCAGAAAGTGGGATGCCGCGCCACCCAACAGGCAAATTCCTAAAATGCGGCGTCGACCGA
>JABJAS010000190.1 GCA_018666055.1 Halieaceae bacterium
CGGAATACGATGCAGGGTCAAGCTATCCTCTCGAACGGTGTCTACCTGCTCGATCGCAGACCAGAAGTTTCCCGGAAACCGCTCATAGCCCGTAGACAATAAATCAATGTCATCGAGCACTCGATCATGGCGGTAATCCTCGACATGTTCGAGCCCCGATCCTTTTGCCTTGATACGCATGTTGATGTCTTTGGTCACCAGACAAACAAACGCGTTGGGATGATCGGCGTTCAACCTCAGTGCAACGTTAATGATCCTATTATCGTTGGCCTGATCTTCATTGGTGTTGAGAAAGGGGACCGTGGCATCTTCAGTGATGAGTTGATCAGGAAAAATTGCCAGTGTCCCCAGTCGACGCTCATCAAAATTTGATCCGGGAATCGGTACACCACTTTGAATGTCGTTGGGGGCTGAATTGCCCACCACCTTATCGATCAGCTGTATGGCAATGCGCGCCTCTCGGCTCACCGTTTTATCACGTCGATCCTTAATGCGATCGAGCTCTTCGAGCACGGTCATCGGGATCACCACGTGATGTTCAGCAAACGCAGTCACTGCAGTCGGATCATGGAGTAAGACGTTAGTGTCGAGCACATAAATCTTGTGGTGCGCCGGTTCTAACGTCGTGATTCCACGTGTTTCAGCAGTGTTTAGAGCCATATTTTGTCCTTCTTAAAAAGGGTAACTGAGCACACAGCGAGCGCCACGAGCCACACCCGTGGGCGCACTATAAGAGAAATGAAAGGGCGATAAATCTGCAGCACGCCATGCGTACTCAAGTGGGTCTGCTTAAGCGGCCGGAGACGGCCAGCCTGAATCAACACAGACGGTGTCCTACTCTCCAAATTTCGGGCCATTCCAGTAAACCGATGTACCGAGTCACTGTCAACGCCCCAGCACTAAAATCCAGCAGACTCTTCCCTGACAGGAGGCCAGAAGTTCGATAGCATCACCTCCTGACTTAGCGTCATGGCACGGGGGATCTCTAGGGACCCTGAGCCGCGGCAAAAATAACGCTGTAGGAGCCGACAACGGCTATGTTCAATCGCAACGCGATGGCACAACTCAAGGGCCTTCGAGAGGAACTCGAAGCGCAGAATGAGCGCACCGAAGCCACGGTGAAGGGAACACAGCACCGCTACGGATTTGCGGTGACCGCTGACGGTCGAGAAATTTTCATCCCCCCGGATGAAATGCTCAAAGTCTTGCCCGGTGACAAGATCGCTATTTGTATTCGGCCCGCAAAAAAAACAGAGGGGAAACAGGACAAAGCAGGGAGAACGGTTGCCGACATTGAGCGACTCGTTGAATCAGGCCTGAATGAATTTGTGGGTCGTGTTGTTCAGAAAGGCAAAGCTACTTTCGTCGTGCCCGACTTAGCCAACTTATCACGCTGGTTATTTATTCCACCCCACGCTCGCAACGGCATCGCCGCCGGCGATCTCGTCGCCTGTGCCCTCCTCCGCCACCCTTTTAAGGACGGCAAACCTTCAGCAAAAGTGTTGAAGCACCTCGGTACTGCGCAAACGCCAGGCATAGAAAATCAATATTGCGCAGCGCGAGCAGCACTGCCAGCCGAATGGAGCGAAAAGTCAGCGCAACCGTTGGTGCAAGCAGCCGCTCAGCAAAACCCCTTGCAGGATACCTCGCGCCTTGATCTCACCGACTTGCCTTTTGTCTCGATAGATGGAGCTCGCACGGTCGATATCGACGATGCAGTGCATGCCGAGGTGACTCAGCGAGGCTGGCAGTTATCGGTGGCGGTTGCTGACCCCACTGCCTACCTCAGCGAAATGACTGAACTTCCGCTATGGCTCGCAGAACGAGGGGCCTCCGTCTACTTTCATGGCGACGTAATACCGATGTTACCGGAAGCAATTGGACAAGCGCTGTGTGCGCTAGCTGAGGAAGTGGCACGACCTGCATTGGTCTGTCAGATGCAGATCGCGGAGAACGGTGAAATCGAATCGTATGCCTTTCATAAGGCCATCGTTCGATCTCATGCCAAACTTACCTATTCGACCGTCGAGCGCTACATCGTCGGTGGCAGTGACGAGTTAATTGCACATACCAACCCGCTAGAAGCGCTCGTACAGGTATACCGCAAACTCCGCGAGCATCGTGAAGCACATGAACTCGTCATGGAAACGCGGAAGGAATACCGCTGGATTCTCGACGAAAACAAACAGATCGACAGCATCGAACGTTTCGAAAAAATGGCGTCACAGTACCTGGTAGAAGAGTGCATGATTGCGGCCAATAAATGCGCCGGGAAATTTCTGCGCGACGCGGGTGCACCCGGGCCTTTCGTCAATCACCAAGGCTTCCGCACGGATCGGCTTGGAGAAGCGAAAACCTTCCTGCAGAAGCATCGCGAAGACCTCTCCGACGTCGCGATGGATACCGTCACGGGCTATCGCACCGTGCTGGCAGACTTGGGGCAGCATGGCCACGCGCTGCCCCTTCGAGATATGGTCAACAGACTGTTGTCGCGAGCACATCTGTCGCAAACCGCTGGACCTCATATGGGATTGGCTACCGAGGTCTATACCAACTTCACATCACCCCTGCGCAAGGCATTGGACTTTTATGTTCACCTGCAAATTAGCGCGTGTTTGGCTGAGGACCCCAGTGCGCACTATCCAGTCGCCCAACTAGCAGAAATCACACGGTCGTTAGGTCGATCACGAGCTGCCATTAATGCTGCTGACCGGCGATTAGCGGCCAATTACCTACAAAAGCTCAAGGCCGCCGGTCAAGACCGCTTCAACGGTACGGTGAGCCATATCACTAGCTCGGGCTTCACCGTAAAGTTGGATGACTCGGGGCTAGAAGGACTGATCGATTTGCGACCCGAGACCGAAAAGTTCAGTTTTGATAAGTGGACAATGAGCCTTACCAGCACCACGCGGCGATTTCAGTTGGCCCAAGCGGTCGACGTGAGGTTCGTTGATGCCCCAGTCGAAGGCGATTTTCTCTCACGCTTTGCGTTGGTGGATGGATGCGGCATAAAGCCGCCAAAAGAGCCCAAGGCCGATACTGGCTCCACCGACGCCTCTGATTCGGAACCGGGATCAGACCTCACCGCAGAGGCAGCCACAAAAACAGTAGCAGACGCTGACGCATCAGCTGACACACCAAACCCCACGAGCCCCTAGAACAGGGCGCTCGACTAAGGCGCCATAGCAACGCCCCATTTTCTCATCAGAGAGTCCAGCCAAGTCTCTTGTTTCACTCAACACTCAACACTCAGCACTCAACACTCAACACTCACTAGGCGTCCCGGCAACCGCTGCGCTGGCAACAGGTAGTGAATCGGCTAGTCTTCTGCCAGTGGGGCTTGCTATCGTAGGACCGCCTGACCCGTTGCACTGCCCAAACCTGAGTGCTCACTCGTCATCTGATGATGACCGATGATTGAAAGGAATCCGTGATGCCCGATTCGGACATTGATCTACTGCTCACCGGTGACGAACTCATGAGTGGCGATACGGTGGATAGCAACTCCGCCATGATTGCGCAGGCACTGATGCTGAGCGGCCAAAAGATTGCCCAAAAAATCACCCTGGGGGACGAGCGTGAGCGATTGATGGCGGCCCTCAAGGAATCAACGCATCGCGCTGGCGTGCTGATCATGAATGGCGGCCTGGGTCCCACGCAAGACGACTTAACCGCCGAGCTGGTCGCCGCCGCTGCAGGCGTCCCGCTCGTGCTGCACCCCGATGCCGAGCAGCACGTGCGACAGTGGTGTGGGGAACGGAGCATCGAGCCCAATGACGCCAACCTGAAACAGGCGTGGCTCCCCGAGGGCGCGGAGATAATCGACAACCCCGTTGGCAGTGCCGTTGGGTTTGCCCTCGACATTGCCGGCACACTGGTTGTCACGACGCCCGGCGTTCCCAGTGAGTTGCGAGCGATGCTGCCAGCTGTGTGCGCCAGAGTGACCGATAAACTCGGTGGTGGCGAACTGTATCGCCTTAGGCTGCAAACGTTTGGGATGGGTGAATCGACAGCGCAAGCACTGATTGATAACGATACGACGCCTTGGCCGGGCGATGTGGTGCTGGGTTTTCGCGCGGGCATGCCGCAACTTGAAATCAAACTCACTGCCTCGGCAGATACCCCTGATGTGCAACGTTGCCGGCAAACCTTAGAACGGCTTTTTGGAGACCATATTCTGGGGGAGAACGACACGACCCTCGCCGGAGCCGTGCAAACAGTATTGCGCGATCAAGATAAAAAACTGGTGACTGCAGAGTCCTGCACAGGGGGGTTAATCGCCTCAATGATGACGGCTGAAGCAGGCGCCTCATCGGTGTTTGAAGCGGGCTTTGTCACCTACGCTAACAACATCAAACAATCCGTTCTGGGCGTCAGTGAAGCCACGCTAGAAACCGAAGGCGCCGTGAGTGAGGCGGTGGTGATGCAAATGCTCAGGGGTGCGCTGCAACGCAGTCACGCCGACATTGGTATTGCGGTCTCGGGCATTGCTGGGCCCGGGGGCGGAACTGATGATAAGCCCGTCGGGACAGTGTGGCTGGCTTGGGGCTCCGCTGACGATCTGCACACCTGGCACACGGTGCTGCCGACCGATCGCCACATGTTCCAACAGCTGGTCGCCGCGGCGGGGCTTGATTTGGTCCGACGACACCTATTAGGCCTACCCCGATTACCTCATTATTTTAGCCGCAGAGCGATTTAACGAGGTACTGTGTCGGTAGGCATTAGGGTTGCAACCGGGTAATCACCCAACCGTCATCCGAGTGTTGGTAACGAAAGCGGTCGTGCAACCGATTCTCGCCACCTTGCCAAAACTCCCAGTTCAGCGGTGCCAGTCGGTAACCGCCCCAGTGCGGGGGACGAGGAATCGACCCATCACCGAAGCGGTTTTTCACCTCACTCCACTGCGCTAGCAACGCATCACGACTGTCGATCGCTTGGCTTTGTGCCGAGGCCCAAGCCCCTAGCTGACTGTCACGGGGGCGCGACGCAAAATAATCATCGGACGCAGTTTCATCGATCCGAGTGATCCGGCCCGAAACGCTGACTTGCCGATCCAGCTCATTCCAAGGGAAGAGCATCGAAGCCATTGCGCTCTCTGCTAAGGCCTCTGCCTTGCCACTCTGATAATTCGTGTAGAACACCAACCCACGTTCATCCACTCCCTTCATCAGAACCATGCGCTGCCGTAAACCAGTGTCGGTCTGACCCGTGGCCAGCACACAGGCAGTCGGGTCCGCCAATCCGGCATTGATCGCTTGAGTTTGCCAATGCGTAAACAGATCAACCGGGTCGGGGCGGAGATCAGAGCGCCTCAACCCGGCCAGCGTGTATTGCCGTCGGTACTCACTGAACTGCATGGAGCCCCCAGGAAAATGAGTGTGAACAAGGTCAGATTGTAGCGCAACAAGGTGCCCAAGCGGCGGGTCGTTATGGTAGCCTCTCCGCCCGTTTTCGTAGCCGTCACAGGCTATTCTTTAAGACTGAAAAGACGCACAGCGTCCAATGAGGAGCCCATGCCGATCAGATCCTTCATCGCCATGCTATTACTCGCGCCACTGACTCTGGCGCAAGAGACTGCGCCGCCATTGTTTGCCGCCGATACGCCGATCATCGATTACCAGAATCCCCAGCTGCCCGACTATGGTCGTATCGGTATGGTGGTGAGCCCCGAAAAATTGGCAGGGGAAATTGGTCTCGATATGCTCAAGCAGGGCGGTAATGCGATCGATGCTGCGGTGGCAACCGGCTTTGCGCTCGCCGTCACCCTGCCCCGTGCTGGTAACCTCGGTGGCGGAGGCTTTATGTTGGTCCACCTCGCTGAGAGTGACGAGCAAATCTTCATCGATTATCGCGAGACTGCACCGGCTGGTGCCAGCCGCGATATGTTCCTTAACGCCGACGGTACCGTCAACAAAGCAAAAGCCTATTTTTCGCGTCAAGCAGCCGGTGTTCCCGGTACCGTCGCTGGCCTGATTCATGCGCAAACGCAATATGGCAAGCTACCCCTCGCCACCGTCATTCAACCCGCGATTGACCTAGCTGAGCAAGGCTTCGATACCCCTCTCGCGCTGCATATGAGCCTGACTTCGAGAGCCGAGCGACTGGCGATGGATCCAGAGGCCAAACGCATTTATCTTCAGGGAACCGC
>JABJAS010000191.1 GCA_018666055.1 Halieaceae bacterium
GACCTCCGGCATTCCTATGCTTCGATGCTGGTGAACGCAGGACACTCGCTCTACGAGGTCCAGCAAGCCCTTGGCCATTCTGATCCCAAGGTCACGATGCGCTATGCCCACCTGTCGAAAGACAGCCTGCACCAGGCAGCCAACAGTGCTTCCAAACAGATCATGGCGGCAATGGGAACCTGATCGGCCACCACTCGGGACCCTTCGGGGTTCCGGGTAATTTCTTTTTTTTTGCGATGGCTTGTTGGGTAATTTCCTCGCAGCCCAAATATCAATGAATTCAATTGATAGAGGCTGGCCAATAGTCTGTATTTTTGGATGCGACTCGAGGCTCACAAAAGCGCCCATGGCATGAACACAACTGAAACCCTGCTTGTCCGCAATACCACACGGTTGCTCAATCTGAGCCGAATAACAGAAGAGGCAAATACCTCCACTGAACGAGAGTAACTACCCTATTTTCGATATTTTTCTTAGGCTTACAGTCAGCACGACTTCCTCTCAGCCCGTGATACCTCGATGAGCCCTATAAGGTTGTGACAGCAATGGGTAGATGAGCCCCCCATATACCCCTCGTGAGAGCACCCTGCTCTGATATTTCGCCCCAACAATTTTTTAAAATTCTGTTAGAGCTTCTCCACCTTGGAGTTCGATTAAGCACACATATCTGCAATCTAAGTGCGCGATCAACTTTCGGTGCGAGTTCGGTTTTCAGTTGAGAAATGACTTATAGCTCTTGAGGTTACACGGCTTGATGCGAACTCATAGGGTACGACGGTTCGGTATAGGTTCGGACGAGTGCAAATAGAAAATCAGCACCCAGAGAAGACCTTACGATTCTTCCTCTTATAAGGCTCTAGCCCGACTCTCCCCCATCCTCATAATCGATTGGTCGTAGGTTCAAGTCCTACTGGGCCCACCACTCTCATTCAAATCGCAGCAGACACAACCGTCCTACTCCCGCAATTATATTTTCCGCACTTCAAACTGACTTTCTATAAACATTGCCTCACGTCGCTGCAGACGCTGCGGAGCTCTTTTCGCTGAGGAGGAGTCCACGAGTTCGCAGTCAATCAGCAGGGAAGCCACTGAAAAAACCATGGCATGGACTACTGCGGGCTCTCGTTCAGGAATGGCCGGATATGAATTGCTCGATCAACTCAGCGAGCAATTTTTCAGGCCTGCAGGCGGGTATGTCGCCAATTTCTCTAGTTCAGTTAGCAGGATCAGTCAGGAAATTTAATCTCAACAGGCCCTTTATTCTTCCTATACTTCTGGGCCTAAAGGTCATAACTCAGGAGCTGGCGCACACGCTGAGGTACGCCCTAGCGTGTTGCGCAGTGGTGTGCAGAAGATGATTTTCCTGACGCTGTATCCGTCGGGGTACATGCGACGCTGAAAGGCAATCGCCGGAGCTCTAGCCGTCCACTCAATTCAACTGCCTAGTTCAAAAAAAGGCTGCTGCTGGGTCAGTAGATGCTCGCTGCTGATGGCATCCTCCAGTGTGACTCTCACTTGATAGCTCAATTCACGATCGTCGGCGTGGAAAAGTGAAGTGCTGAACCGCATCTGGCAGTGCGGTTCCGGCATACTAAAGATCAACATCGCCGTGACCTGAGGTACGGCTGGGCCCGCATCCTCGTAGTGAATTTCTGGTTGGAGCCTTAAGTCCAGGAGCGCCATTGGGTTATCCGCGCACTGCATTGTTATCCCTACCCGAACTGTGTCTGCAGTTTGTTGTTGTTGGGCCTCATAGGTATCGAGTTTCACTGCGTGACCAGTCAGGTAAGGCGCCGAGAACAATACGGCGCTCGGTATTCCCATAACGACATAAGCTTTGCCATCCACCAAGCGTACGGACCCCATTTGCTGGGGTATGAGATGAGCTAACGCGGCGTGGGTTGCGAATACGCACACTAATGCAGAGGCGCTTAGAGCGAACCGGATACGCATCTTTGAAAATAGGGATAGGTGTCGGTGGCGTAGTAATGATAAATGCCTGCTGGAAAATCAGGCGTGACGCCAAAACGACCATTGCATTCATCGAGATCGCCCGAGCCGGCCTGATATTCCCAATCCTCGGTGAAAGTCCCCAGTTCATAGAGATCAGTGGAGGGTCGATCAGCGGGCGGGTCATCGCGTAATTGGTAGCTCGAAGTGATGACTCGGATATCGGAATCCGCGCTATCCGGATCGTCATACCCCCAGCGTGCATAGATAGGAAAGCCATCCGAAGCCCAGCCAATCAGGACCATATCGTTACCTGTTGCGCCCAGTTTATTGAGGAAGCCCTCGGGCATGCCATGGTAATGATAGGCCCCTCCAGGCTGCACATGGGCGTTGTTCTCGTCGTCGCCAAAGTCAAAATGTGACTGGCCAAGCGCCTCGATATGCCAATCTCCTCTGGGGTTGCTCAGGCTACAGTTATTGGCACTGAAACAGGATCCCGCTGTGCCTGGATCAATCTTGACACCATTGAGCACATAGCCAGATGGACCGGATGGGCCTCCGAGGTAGGTGGGTGCGCCAGCGAGACTCGGTGCAAGGGTAAACGTCTCCCGCACATCCTGTGCCGAGATTGCGTTAGGGTTATTTGGATTTGGGAATTCGCCTACTTCATGATCGGGGATCCCATTGGCTACGAGGTCTCGATCAGAAGTGCCACAACTCCAACTGGCATTGCTGGCGATGTTAAGGGACGGCTGGTTATTTTCTGTGATGTCCGCGTAATAACAGCCGACAGGATCTGTTCTGCCTGCGATGGGCGTCACGGTATCGTAGTCATTGACCGACTGAATCTGAAATCCTTGAGAAGCCACATTCCAAGCCAATACGATCGTCAACAATTCATCGTCAGGAAGCTTGAGGTTTTCGATGATAAGTTGCTCCTCTTGCTCCTCTACTCGCACCGATGCGCCCTGCAAGCTGGGCGAGTTTTCCTCAGGGTAGAAGGACTCGGGTAAACCCACTACTGTGAACTGGTGAGAGTCTTCCGTTATGTTCCCAGTGTTCGAAATCGCTCGAGCCGTCAACGTATGAGTGCCTTTGGCCATCAGGCCATAGTTCCAGGTTTGTCCGAAACCCGAGTTCAGGGAATTGGCAACATCGGGGTTGGCATTTTCGACGTCTTTGCGCTCCCCTCCGTAGGGCACCGTAAAAGCGAACTGACCATCTATAAAGATCTCAATGGTAGAGATGCCCTCTGAGGCGATGGCCCAACCCCTGATGTTGGATATGCCCGAGGCGACCTCACCATCGACCGGTTCTTCCAGCACCACCTTGAGGTCTTGCGCTGCAACCGTGAAGCAGCTCAGCGCCAGCCACAATAATCCCAAATATCTGAGTGCACCTGATTTGGGGTGCCGAGGCCAAAGTCGTGCCATGAGTTTCTCTTGTTTAAGCGCTAAGCCGCCATTGAGTCTTATACGAATGGTTCGCGCAAACCCGTCGCAAGAACTGGCGTAAAAAAACGATAAGTCCGGCAAACAGCGCACCGCTACCCACGGTAGTCTCTCTTGGTCCGACGCTGCGCAGTCACTGGACCTTTTTTCCAATGGAGTGGCTAGCTTCCTCGGACTACGGCGGCGGGCTTCGCCGTTCACCCGCCCCTAATTCATCGTGACGTCTCCCTTCATGATTATTGTGAGGGGGACGCCGTGGCTTACTCTCCATCAGCATACGTCGCAGCACCGCCACCCGCTGTGGCGGGGTGAGTGCGGGCAAAATGGACTCCAGTGAAGTCTGTAGCACCGATTGATATTCCATTTGTTTTGCCTGTCGTGCTAAGAGGATTCGCTCGAGTTCTTTGGAGTCGAGAGTCGGAGATTGAACGATCTCCATTAGGGCTTTATCAATCGTCCTCGTTTCCTGGCGAAGCACACGCACCACGGGCTTTTGTTGATCGAGAATTCGTTTAACCGCTGCGCGACTCGGCTCATCAAGCTCTCCCGTTGCCCAGTGCATGGGAGGTGGATTGCGACGGGCATGACTGAACCAATCCCCCAATAACGCCCCGATGAAGATGAGGTTGATGGCCAATGAGGCGATAAGCCATTTGTTCGTATTCATGCCGTTATTCATCGGAGAGCACCTTCATAGGTGAATTGAAAATCAGGAACTCAGCTTCAGACCAATCGTCTGAGGGCGGCTCTCCCGACAGACCCCAAATAAATCCCAGCGCCAGGGGTGCCGCCGCGAGCGCGGCTTGTCGCCAGCCCAGCAAGCCCGATAGAAAAATCGCAGCCAGTTGATTAGCCCAGTGCTGCTTTGGTTGTGTTTGGGCCGGTAGCGACCCGACCAAGATGTCAGTGTGGTTAATGACTTCTGGCTGCCACTCATCAAGCAGATCATCCAGTTGGCTGGCCGTTTCGCGTAATGCCTGTAACTCTGGTGACCGGGCCAGCAGTTGCAGCAGGTCACCTCGCTCTTCTTCGGGCCATCGTTCAGGCTCAGCGCCGTAGGCATTTAAAATTTCTTTTGCCCGGGTTAGGGAAAGCGGCGGTTGTGATGGGGATCGTTTCATGACGACGCCTCCAGAGTAGTTTTGATTTGCTGGCGCGCGCGCACCAGGAGTGACTCAAGTGCTCTTAGTGAAATGCCCATGATCTCGGCAACTTCGCGGTTGGATAAGCTCTGGTAGTAGGTGAGTACCAATGCCGTGCGATGCCGCTCGCTCAAACTAGCGATTGCCTTGGCTACCCTATCCTGAGAATCCAGTGTCTCCAGGACCTGTTCAGCAGTCTCTCTGGCTGTTAGCGCAGACTCTAATGCCGGGGCAAGCGGCACCTCGCGCTCCTGACGCCTGAGCCTATCGACGCAGAGATTATGGGCGATGCGATGTAGCCAAGTGGATAGTCGGGCTCGTTCAGCGTTGTAATCACCGGCTTTCTGCCAAGCGCGCGTCAGCGTCTCTTGCACGATTTCTTCGGCGTGTGATTGCTGTGCGAGGAGCCTCACCGCAAACCGTTGCAGTGCCGGTGCGTGTTGTTCCACCAGCATAGCAAAGGCCTCGCGATCACCGTGCGAGACCTGCTCCATCAGCGCGCCATCATCCATCTTTATGATTGGAGCGCTTAATCCTGCGGGCGTCTGCGATTCTTCTGTGCTGCTGCCAATTCATCGGGTGAAAGATACCCATCGCCGTTGATATCCAGCATTTCAAAAGCGACCTGTTTGCGTTCCTCAGGGGTCACAAATCCATCGTCATTGATATCGGCTTGTTCAAATCGCGCTTCTGCCTTGGCTTTGACCGCTTCTAGGTGCGCGTTTAACTGGGCTTCCATCTCAGCGCGACTGATATTGCCGTCACCATCCGCATCTGCCTCGTCCAGCCTGTCGGCGCCGCGGCGTTTGTCTGGCGACTGGAACTCCTCAAAGCTAATAAGGCCGTCGCCGTCGGTGTCCATTGCACGCATCATCTGTAGTGGCGACGGTCTTTTATCCCCATTATTATGCGGCCCGTCATGGTGACCGATGACGGGTTGCGCAACTAAAAAAAGTACACTGAGCATTGAGGTGGTCATTAACGTCTTGGTCATCGTTTCTCTCCCTGAAAACGGCGCATCAAAATTGCGCTTCAACATTGATACGCTGTAGCCCCTAAAACCCGTCGCACGGTGTGACAGCCTATCCCAATGCACGCCATTGTGTTGCAACTAGACCGCATCCGTCCTTTTGTTTTGCCAACTGTATTTACCGCTGGCCTTGTTATTTGGGAGCCATTGGGATGTCATCGAGCTATCAAAGGGTTTGGCGGGAACGTGGCCTCCCGGTTGCGTCCATAGCAGCCGATGAAACGGCTCATGGGCGCCTCATCTTCACAAATTCGAATGACCTCAATCGAGCCTGGGACCTCGGAACCTTTTACCTCAAGACCCTTGATAAGCTTGATCTTGAGTCGGCCAGGCGATTTGGCCGTGAACTGATTGACCGGGATAGCCCGCACCGCCAAATCCCCCAGTATGGCAAGCTCGAGGGCTTCATTGCCTTGGAGAACAATCAGCAGACTAAGCTGGCACTCCGCCGCGAGCGCTGGGATCGATATTACCCAACAGACATTGCCGCGTTAGGTCGCATGCTCGATGCCATGGGCATTACGATCATGCGTGAGGTATTCCTTCATCCTGGGATTCCCGACGCGTTATGAGA
>JABJAS010000021.1 GCA_018666055.1 Halieaceae bacterium
GATCGTCTTGACCCGCTCGACAGGATCTTTGATCACCGCACCCATTGTCGCTTCGCTGCCTGTGCCAGACGTCGTGGGTATGGCGTAAACCGGTAAAATATCGTCAGGGACCTTGTTGAGGCCAACCCATTGATCAGGTGATGCATCACTAGAGCGGGTACAAGCAATAATTTTCGCGGCGTCCATCGAGGAGCCGCCTCCCACTGCAACAATCGCCGTGCAGCCCGTTGCACGCAGTATTTGGGCACCCTCCGTGATGTGGGTGAAAGTTGGGTCTGGCTCAACACCGGCATACCAGTGCAAATTAACTCCCGCCTCACGTAAACCCTGCAGCGCCTGCTCAGCCAGGCCTAGCTCTTTGAGCGCTTTATCCGTGACCACCAATACATCGGTGTGGCCAATGTCGGCAACGCGTTGGCATAACTGTTTTACCGCACCCGCACCCACATAGGATAAGTGCAGGCCACTGGCCTTATTACCCACCAGTAGCTTGATGAGTGCCAGTCTGAATCCGCGCTTGAACCGTCTTACCGGCATCGATCGCAACATAGAAGACCCTCCCAGTCCGTCGCCTGACAGGGTAGTCTATCCGCCTCAGGTAATCGGCAACAGTCCTCTCGTAATGCAACAAGACAAGGATCCGGTCATGCAGCGACACTACATCGAATTCACAACCCCTGATACTGCGATCATGATGGCGGATACCGTTAGCATGCCCGCTAACAATGAGGTGCTCATTAGCGTCCATCATGCCGGCGTTAATCGGGCAGACTTACTGCAGCGCCTTGGACTCTATCCGCCCCCGGCTGACGCCTCCCCCATACCCGGACTCGAGATCGCGGGAGAAGTCGTTGCCATTGGCGAAGACGTGACCTATTGCAGCGTTGGGGATCGCGTCTGTGCCCTTGCGCATGGAGGGGGTTACGCCTCTACTGCCATGGTGCGCGAGGACCACTGCTTGCTGTTGCCCGAACCGCTCTCTAGCGAACAAGGCGCCGCCCTACCAGAGGCATTGTTGACGGTCTGGTACAACGTTTTCGAACGGGGGATGCTGGCTCACAATGAAACCGCACTGATTCACGGCGGCAGCAGTGGTATTGGGTCGCTGGGTATTCAGATGGTTCGGGCAATGGGCGCTAATGCCCTTTCCACCGCCGGGTCGGAGGAGCGCTGCGCCGCCGTCACTAAGTTAGGTGCGGACTTTGTGGCGAACCATCGCGAGGGGAATCTTTTCGAGCAATTCAAGGCGGCAGGATACGCAGAGCAAATCAACGTCATCCTCGATATCGCCGGTGGAGATTTAATGCAGGCCAATTTAGATCTCGCCGCACCGGATGGCCGCATTGTCTGCATTGGGGTCATGAGAGGCATGCAAAGCGAGATCAATATTGCCACGCTCTTTATGAAGCGACTCACGCTGACAGGTAGCACTCTGCGCCGACTCGATACGGCCTCGCGAGCTGCCTGTTTTCAGGCAATTCGCGAGCATATATGGCCCGAGGTACTAGCGGGTAACATTGCACCGGTCATCGACAGCACTTTTCCACTGGCTGACGTGCTGGCCGCACATGAGTACATGCGGTCGGGACATCATTTTGGTAAATTACTGCTGGACTGCCAAGTATCGTAAGGCAGTCGCCGACCCATCAACAGCGAATACGTCGCAACACCTGCGAGTATTCAAGAGGCCCCTATGTTCCGATCAAAGCCCAATAAAACAGTCAGCGCGATCGGACTGTGGTGTCTGGTATGCCTATCGCTGTTGGTCGGTTGCGGCGAGAGCACCACTGCAGAGGTGATCGAACAGCCCACAGACTCGCCGATGGTGTCCGTGGTCAACAAAGCGATTACGCCAGCGAGCACGTCCAATCCCACGACCACCGGTGACAACGCAGGCACTGCCGACAGGGACCTAGCCCGTTTCAGTATCGAGCCAAAACTGGGAGATCTCGATGCCATGGTCGACCGTCGAGTCATCCGAGTGCTGACCGTCTATGGCCCGGGGCGTTACTTCCTCGAAAACGGCCCAAAAGGTGTGGTGCAAGAATACGCCGATAAACTGCAAAAAGTCGTTAATGAAGCCTTCAAAACCGGGTTACTCACCGTGCAAGTCGCGGTAATACCCGTTGCAAGAGACCAACTTTTTCCGGCCTTGACAGCAGGTTATGGCGACATCGTCATTGCCGGGACGACCATCACAGAAGATCGCCAGGCGCAGATCGACTTCACAATCCCTGTCAGTAAACCAGTAAAAGAAATTCTCGTCACAGGACCCAGCGCGCCGCCTATTTCGTCTCTGGCTGACTTGGCGGGAAAGACGGTCTATCTTCGCTTATCCAGCAGCTATGCAGAGAGCGTGAAACTGCTGAGCGATGCACTGGTCGCTGAGGGTAAGTCGGGCATTCGGATCGAAGCCATTGACGAAGCATTAGAAGATGAAGACCTCATTGAAATGGTCGACGCAGGGCTCTTGCCTTGGGCGGTTGTGGATAGCTACAAACCCAAAATGTGGCGCGAAGTTTTTACCCGGACGATCGTGCGAGATGACCTTGTTTTGCGCGAAGGGGGACGGCTCGCCTGGGCAATGCGACCAGACAGCCCCAAGCTGGCAGGTTTTCTGAATCGCTTTCTCAAAGACAACCGCGAGGGAACGCTGTTTGGCAATATCATTCGCAATCGCTATGTTCGCGATTTCGATTGGGCTGAAAACGCCATTGGCGATGAAGAACTCTCTCGTTATCGATCTTTATCGTCCCTGTTTCAAAAATATGGCACCGATTACGGCATGGACCCTACCTTACTCGCCGCACAAGGCTTTCAGGAATCCCGGTTGGACCAAAGCGTTAGAAGCCATGTAGGGGCCGTTGGCGTGATGCAGCTTTTGC
>JABJAS010000192.1 GCA_018666055.1 Halieaceae bacterium
GATCGGTCGCAGTGGCAGGCGTTTCGCACTGGGTGTCGCCTGACTCAGCGGCTCAAATTGCGCAGGCGCTAGCCGATCCGCTGTGGCGTTACTCGTGGTCGGTTCAAAAGCTGCCGGTGTCAGCGCCTCGTCTCGCTCAGTCATCACGCAACCTCAAATCGCTTCGACGCAGCGAACGTCAACGGCATTCAGCTGACCAGGTTTTACTTCGAACTGGATGCGTACGTCACGGAATCCAGTGCGCATACCCACTGCCGTGTAGGTCCCGGGCCGCAAGGTGAGGATTTGTTGCTGAACCAATCCCAGTCGTTGAACCCGTAGCACGGTGATGTCGGTTAATCCATCTGAGTTCATCTCTACCGTGACCGGGGTGGTGGCATAGTCAATGGTGGCTGTTGCCGCCACGATTTGACGTTGGAGTCGCGTTCCGGGCGAAGGCACCTTTTGCGCCTCATCGAGTGTTTCCTGCGCGAGGCGCAGTACGCGCCGATCGATCAGTCGATTCTTTTCCGTGACAATAGCGTCGAGTCGCTCGTCGAGATCGGCACGCGGTTGCGCTCTTGCAATGCCTTCATTCGCGTACAAGATGAGTGCATCAATGGCCAAAGCCTCGTTGAAGAGGGCAATGGCATCTTGCCAACGTTCTTCTTGCGCTGCGCGTTCAGCTTGCTCTCTGATCGACAGTAACCTGGCTTGAGTTCGGGCCTGCTCCAGTTCAGCCAGTGCCGCACTCGGTTCTGGCGCGCCGGGCTGCAGTCGCGCCGCCGCCTCAAATTGATCTTTCGCGCGTTCGAACTCAGCCTGAGCGAGCGCGGCGTAGCCTGCAGTCATGGCGGCGGTAAAACGCTGTTGCGTCAGTGCTACTTGTAACTCGCTGAGACGGCGCTGTGCCCGCAAATGCAATGGGTCAGCTTGCGTCGCGATCTCGGCGTTGTTGACGGCGGTCGCATAATCATTCTCGGCCTCAGCTAACGCTGCGGCTTCTAAGGAGCCGATGACCTGCGGTAATGCGCTGACGCGGTCGCTCAAATCGAAGACCCGACTGTCCGTCGGCGCCATCTCGGCGAGTTCGTTGAGCCGTGCCTGAGCCGCCAGTAGGTCACCCGCTTCAATGGCCAGGGTCAATGTGGCGAACAAGGCGTCAATCCGCCCCGGTAAGCCCTCTTCTAGGGCCTCGAGTCGCTCTACTCCGGCTTGATAGGATGCGATCGCTTGTTGAAAGTCGCGCTCTCGGTAAGCCGTATCTCCCAGTGCGGCCTGCTCGAGCGCATCGCGGTAGGTCGTCTCTGCCCATCGCGCAGCGCCGAGTGCCTCTAATGTGCTCTGCTTGCTGAGCAGTGCTTGCAGTATCTCTTGTGCTTCACGCCGGAGCGCGCTTTCTTGCGCCTCAGCAAAGGGACTGCGTCCCTCGCCGACTTCAGGCGTTGCACTGGCAGTGCTCGGGAATGAGGAGCCCTCTGCTGTGCCTGCGTTGTTGTCTGCTATGGCTCCTAGCTGGGTCGGATCATCCGGTGCGACGAGACTGGGCAAGACAAAAAAGACAAATAAGAGGAGGAGGCCTGCGAGTCCTAGGCCGATCACGGCGGGTCTGCGTACTGCTTTGGTTTCCTCTGTTGCAACGCTATTGGCCGCAATGGGTGCAGGCTCAAAGGTTGTTGCTGAGAGAGGTTGTTCTTTGTATTCGCTCACGGGTCCTGCGTGTCAGGAAGCAGTGAGGGTGAGTGGGGCTCAGGTTGTGGCGGCTCGAGGGCGGCTAATTCTGCGGCATAAATATCCGCTAACAGCTCGCGCCACTGGTCGTATTGGTCTTCAACATTGCCGGTTAAGCGCACGGTTCGATCTTCTAACTCGATGACGCGGGGAGTGATCTCTGCATCAAGGGACTGGCCGAGTTCCTCTAATGCTAAGGAGTGGATGTTCGACTCGGCGCGCTTTTCTAGTCCTCGCTTGAGCAATGCACCGCCACCGACCACACCGATCGCGCCAGCGCTGCGTGTCATGCTGCTGCCAGAGCTTTGTGCCACGATGCCCGCGAGTATCGCGGCGCCGCCTGCGATCATTTCACGTTTGGCCTCGCTCTCGAGTTCTCGTAGCGCGACAGTCTCCTCGTAACTCGCTTTGCGCCACTCCTGATATGGGGTGTACATGTCGTCAGAAAAGCCGGTGTAGTGACCCTGAAGCGTATCAACAAAGACGTAGTGTCGTTGACGCAAACCGCGCACGCGCGCCAGCATGGGGTCTTCTTCCGATGGCAATCTGCGCAGGGTCACCTGCCCAGAAGGGTCTTCGTTAAGATAATCGGCGAAGGCGCCACTGGCGAAATCGCGCGCAAATCGCATTTCGGCGACGCGCCGAATGGTGGTGCGCTCGTCGGCAGGCAGTCGCTGAAAAGCAGCGAGCATGTCATTGGCAATCATTCTGTAGACCGACAGAAACGGGTCTTGCTTGGTGCGAGTGCCTTGCTCATAAGCGTAGCGACTGGTGATGCCGGTGTAGCGTTTATCGAGCCATACGGTGCCGCGTGCGTCAGACACGCGTATTTTCAGTTCCAGTGCTTCGCCGTCAGACTGCAAGATCGTGCCGCGCACCAAAAGATCAGAGAACTGTCGCTCATCAGGTACCACTCTGACCGCGCCCCAACCCCCTTGCTCGGTCAGAACATCGGCTAGCTCGGTCGCCATAAAGGTGGCCTCGGCTCGACGGACCTCTGGGTAGACCTGCTCCTCGTCTTCGACACTGCTGATTCCGGGATCCAGGATAACCACGCCGACATCCAGTAATTCGGCATCAGGAACAGGAGTTTCTGGCGCGTCGAGCACGGGAACAGACGTTGATTTGACGGTTTCTGTGACACAGCCGGTCAAAAGACTCAGGGCAAGTAGCAGACTAACCACGCTTCGGGTCATGACGCGGGGACCTCGATGCCTTTGTATTTGCGATACTCATCCCACAGCTTTTCGCGAACCTCTGGATCTGCCTCACGCATGGCGGCTTCGCGCAGTTGTCGCGCGACCACATCGTCATCGTTGCCAGCCGGTATGTCACCCGGTGGCGGGTACTTGGCGCCATCCGTCGGCGGGGCATTACCGCGGCTCCCACCAATACCGCCACCCACTGAGCTGCTGCCCGTGCTAGCAACGCTGCCTCCGAAGGTGCTCTCTTCTGCTGCGGTGTTGGTTTGTGCCGATGATTCGCTGGTTTGAGTCGTTCGTGCTCGATCGGCTTCTCGCTGGCGTTGTTCTTCGTCGTAAATGATGCCATCGAAATCCCGGGTACTCTCCTCCAGTTGACGATCCAATATCGCAACGCGCTCAGCCGACGTCAGTGGTCCCTCAGCGCCTCTATTCGAGTCCATGCCGCCGCCTGCCCGTGTCCCTGCTCCCGATGATGCATTGCCGGGGGCGCCCTTTGTGCCGCCCGCTACGGCGGTGTCTGAGCCGCTGTCTCCATTGCCGCCTTCATCGCTTTCTTTCGCGCCCGGCATCGAGGCGTCGCCCGCTCCGGTGGCGCCATAGTCTTCATCAAAGGTGGGTAAGGTATCGACCATTGAGGGCAGATCGGCACTGCCGGCGACGTCACCGAAGCCCGGATCACCGGCCCCTGCTTCGTTGCCAGTCTGCCCCGCCCCTGCCGATGACGACGCATCGCCGGTGCTAGGTGTGCCGGCTGTACTGCCGGTCCCCGCAGGCGGGGAGGCACCACTTGCGCCAGCCGTGCTGGGACTGCTCGAGCCTGCGCTACCGCTAGAACTGCTGCTGGAACTGCTGCTGGAACTGCTGCTGGAACTACTGCTAGAACTGCTACTAGAAGTACTGCTAGAGCTACTACTGGAACTACTGCTGCTCGA
>JABJAS010000193.1 GCA_018666055.1 Halieaceae bacterium
CACCAAACGACCCGCCTCCGGCGTGGTAGACAAAAACATCGCAGGCGAGCAAGTGACGCCACCCCAAGGCGGCAGTCGCAAGACAAAATTCGTTTTCCTCACCATAGCCACGGCCGTAGCGCTTATCGAAACCGTCCGTAATACGCCAAGCCTCGCGCGACACGAACATACAAAACCCAATCGCCGTGGGCAGCTCCACGGACGAACCGGCATTCGCAGATGCCATCGCTTGATCAATGGACGAAATCGGCACCGCTTCATCGGTTTCGGGCTTTGTTACACCTGTGGGGTAGCTGGCAATGGTCGCGTTATTCGAGAAAGGCGTGACCGTGGCCACTTTGGCGCCGGGCTCGATATGCGACACCATACGGTCCAGCCAGTTACCGTGGACTTCGGTATCGGCATTGAGTAACACAAAATCATTGTCAGGATGCACCGCCGCACCACGGTTACAGCTAACGATGAAGCCTTCGTTCTGTTCGTTGGTTAGCAGGGTAATGAGCGCTTGATCCGCGAGTGCGGTTAAATATTGGTGGATCGCAGGCTCGGGTGAGCAGTCGTTAACGACAACGATATCACCCTGACTCTCGTTGTGATGCGCGAGCACCGAGCTCAGGCAAGCCCGCACCTGCGCTTCGTTTGCGTAAACAGGGATCACAATATCGACCACTGATGAGACGCTGATCGTGTTATCTACAGGAGACGCTTCAGCCCTCATTATTGCGGCAACCCCTTCCAACACATGACCCAATCACTCCTAAGTCCTCGAACAACAGCACGCGGCACGGTCATTAAGCAGGGAATTGATAATCAGCAAACAGGTCACGTAGGGCAGTTTTTTGAATCTTGCCGGTCGCGGTGTGCGGCATGTCATCGATGAACTGTACATCATCCGGAATCCACCACTTGGCGATTTTGCCTTCCAGGTACGCTTTGAGTTCGTCGGGAGAAGGATCTTCACCTGGCGCTTTGACCACGATGAGTAATGGCCGCTCGCCCCACTTATCATGAATGCGCCCAATGACAGCTGCCTCCGCTACCTGGGCGTGTCCTGTGGCGACATTTTCGACTTCGATAGAAGAAATCCATTCGCCGCCCGACTTGATCACGTCTTTGGTACGGTCTGTTATCGACACAAAGCCTGTAGCGCTCACCGTGGCGACATCGCCGGTTTCAAACCAGCCGTCCTCCGCATGCGCATCCGATTCGTTGTCTTTAAAGTAGCTGGAGCAAATCCAGGGGCCTCTTACCTTCAGGGCACCAAAGGCTTTGCCGTCCCAGGGCAATTCCTGGTTATCGTCGTCGGTAATCTTAATGTCCACTCCCCAGATGGGCGTACCCACGTTAGTCCGCACGGTGGCGAATTCCTCGGTTGAATACTTTTGGCGATGACCACCGGCATGGTTCGTGGTGCCAAGTGGGCTCATTTCGGTCATGCCCCAGGCATGGCGCGTGTCGACACCATAGGTATCGAGTTCCTCCATGATCGATAGCGGACAGGCAGAGCCTCCCACCACAACCCGCGACAACGACTCCAGCCGTTCGCCGGTGCTGCGGAGGTGCGTCAGCAGGTTGAGCCACACTGTGGGGACGCCCGCCGAGATCGTAACGCCCTCTTCATTAATCAATGCGGCCAAGGTGGGTCCATCACCCATTTTGTTACCGGGCATAACCATCTTCGCGCCCGCCACCGGACAGGCATACGGATTACCCCAGGCATTCACGTGGAACATCGGGACGATCGGCAGCATCACATCACCGCTGGAAATATTCATGGCATCCGGCATGAGGGTGGCGTAAGTGTGCAGCACCGTGGACCGATGGCTGTACAGCACACCCTTAGGATTACCTGTGGTACCCGAGGTATAACACAGCGAGCAGGCAGCCTGTTCATCAAGGTCTGGCCAGGTAAACGTATCGTTCTGGCTCGCTAACAACGTTTCATAACAGTGCACATCCCCGCGGTTACAATCGGGCATGTGCTCGGGTGTCGTCATGATCACCCAGCCCTCTACCAACGGGCACTGGTCGGCGATCGTTTCGATCAGCGGCCAAAAATCGGGATCAAGAAAAACGTAACGGTCCTCTGCATGATTGATGATGTAAACAATCTGCTCAGGAAACAGCCGTGGATTAACGGTGTGGCAGACAAAGCCAGAGCAAGCGGCGCCGTAGTAGGTCTCTAAATGCCGATAATCATTCCAGGCTAGGGTGGCCACACGGTCCCCCTGCTGCAACGCCCAGTCCTGCATGACATTCGCCAGCTGACGGGCGCGCGCAAAACAGGACCGATAATCATATCGATGTCGCGGGTTGTCCCGGGTCACCGACACAATTTCGGCGTGGCCATGCACGCGCTCAGCATGGCGCACGATCGCCGAAATAGTCAGTGGCACATCCATCATCAAACCGTTCATCGTCTTCGTTCCTCACTCTCACGTGCGCTCGTCGCGCTAGTTCATTGTGTCTTCATTGCATGGCCAAAAGCCGCCTATCCATCCACCGCCGTCACTGCCGACCACAGTGTTGCAGCCCGCCGCCGCCCAAACCCGTTGTCGTGACAAGGGCTCACTGTCGCGCTAGCAGTGTTTGACTTCGACCGTCAGCTAGACACTCAACGCCGCTATTGTGGCCCAGTCAAACGCCGTCAAGCTAGCCAGAAATGTACCGATTTCGTCCGGCATGGAGCCCGCGGTGCTCGACGTTTTAGGGGGTGTGCCAGCGCTCCGACGTGTCGCCCACTACCCGCAGCACCCTAGACTCCCCCTCTAGCTTGATCAGATGGGCCAGTAGGGAGAGCTTGGCCCACTCATGCATCATAGGATCCACGTCGCTGTAGACTTTGACCACCAGTGCGTCGAGATCCTGAGGCGCAGCCGCTAACGCTCCAGCCACTTTTGCCTCTCGCATCAGTCGATGGCGCACCAGCTTCTCCACCTCTGCGCGACAGTCATGGATTAATTCGCCATGCCCAGGGGCCACTATCTCGACGGGGTAGTCGAGCAATCGGCGCAATGACGCGATGTAGTCGGCCATATTGCCGCCAGGCGGGACAATCACCACGGTCGAGCCGTTCATGATGTGATCCCCCGCAAACACCACACCCTCCTCCTCTAACAAGTAACAAACATGATTATCAACATGTCCAGGCGTACTGATGGCTCTCAAGGTCCAGCCCATCCCAGTGATCCGCTCATCATTCTCGATCTGCCAGGCTGGCTGGAAGGTGAGATCTTGATGACGATCATCTGCCGTCAAGCGCCCCACTAAGGTCGCCCCCGTTGCCTCAGCTAGGACTGCTGCGCCGGGGGAATGATCAGGGTGGGTGTGTGTACAAGCGATGTAGCGCAGCTTGTCACCCACGCAAGCCAGCAGCGCCTCTATGTGTGAGGGAATCGCTGGCCCTGGATCCACGATCACCAGATCGTCATCGCCCACTACGTAGCTGTTTGTTCCCGGGCCCGTCATCGGACCAGGGTTCGGCGCAACAATGCGGCGCAGCCTCGGAGAGAGCGTTCTTACCTCGCCATGGGGTTGCATCTCAATCGACCAGCTGGGGGATCAATACTTCGGGGTCTACCTCAGCCTCGTAGTCGACACCCTCGATGCCAAAGCCAAACAACTGCAAAAATTCCTGCCGATACCCATCAAAGTCAGCCAACGTTTTGAGGTTATCGGTATCAATTTGTTCCCAGATGCCAGCGACCTCGGCCTGCACTGCGGGGTCGAGTTCGAGTTGGTCTACACGCAACCGTCCCGCCTCGTCATGC
>JABJAS010000194.1 GCA_018666055.1 Halieaceae bacterium
ACGTATCTTGTGGGTGGAGGCGTGTGTGCTCACGCCAGATCAGGATTCTGGGTCACTGCGCACCTTTCGCCTGCTGCGGCTATTGATTCAGCTCGGCTGCAAAGTCACTTTCGCGGCCAACAACTTGTTAGCAGACGAGCCTTATTGTCAGGCGCTGCGAGATGAAGGCATTGAGGTGCTCCATGCGCCCCACGTTCAATCCATGTCGGATTATTTGCGTGCCAAGGGCGACTTGTACGATGTGGTTGTCTTATGTCGACATTACATTGCCATAGAGCTCATTGATCTGTTGCGCGAGTGTCACCCTAAAACCAAAGTTTGGTTCGACACGATTGATCTGCATTACCTCAGGTTACGCAGACAGTATGAGTTGGATGGCAAATCAGCTACCCGAGACATGGCGGAGCATGCCTACCAAGAAGAGAGTCAGGTGATTGCCAAATCGCATTTGACCATTGTGGTCAGTGAAGTAGAGGTGGCTACGCTGGCGGAGGAGATGCCTTCGGCAAAGGTGGCGCTGATCAGTAACGTTCATGATGTCGGGGAAAGCAAAGTCCAGTTTGACGGACGCCACGGCATTTTATTTGTTGGCGGTTTTCAACATCCCCCCAATATTGATGCCGTGGAGTATTTCGGCAATGAAATTTGGCCGTTGGTTCGAGCGGCGCGTCCTGAAGTAGAAACGATCATCATCGGCAGCCGCATGCCGGATAGTTTAAAAAAATGGGGAGCGCAGCAGGGGCTGACAATGCTCGGGTTTGTTGAGGATCTAACGCCCCATTATGAGCAATGCCGCATGGCGATCGCACCACTGCGTTACGGTGCCGGTGTGAAAGGCAAGGTGAATCAAGCGCTGAGTTTTGGTTTGCCGGTGGTCGGCTCGCCCGCCGCCTTAGAGGGTATGGGGCTGGTTCATGGGGAGCATGTCATGTCAGCAGCGACGCCTCGCGCCTTCGCCGATTCCATATTGGCAGTCTATGACGACGCCGACTTATGGCAGTCCCTGTCGGATAACGGCCGGGCATCCCTCGAGGGGCGTTTCACCTCACAAGTGGCCACGTCAGCACTGCGTGAAGCGCTGACGTCGTCTTTAGGCGACTGGGATCGCGAACCCACTGACTAATCGCGTTTCCAGCATGTCATGCACGACGTCATATAACGCGAGATCCTGATGATTCATCCATCGGAGTTTGTCCCAGGTTGCTGCAGTCAGGTTGTCTTGCATGGCGGCGAGCTGCTCGCTGATGGGCTGCCCATGGTCTGGGGAGCTGATGTTTTCTGCGCGCTTTGGTTGATACGAAAAGGGGATATCAAAACGCGCTAGGGTGTGGGCGAAGCTCGCCACATCGGTATCAAAATGTTCTGTGCGACCCAAGCAGGGGACAAGGCTGAGATTGTTAATCGCGGTTTGTAGGTCGTAGTTGACGCGACCATCGAGGCCGTGGCGCTTTGGCGGCAAGTTGTAGCAGCGGCTCACGAAGCCGGTCTGTAAGTTAGAGATCTGATTGAGATTTCGGTCTCCTGCGAGCGCCGAGAGCACCCATTCCTCAAGGCCCTGCAGCGGGTTGTCAGATGACATCTCGTTCTTCGACTGATTTTGGCGCTGGCTAAAAAAGTAGACGGACCTGATACGCAGCATTGGGTTACGAATAAATACGACAGGAATGGCCCGAAAAGCCATCGATGAAGGAACCGGTAGGTGAATTTGATGAGATGAGCAGGCCACCGCCGCCGGATGCCGCTCGACGATCATACTTAATTGGTCTTGGTTAATATGTGAGAAGGGGAAGGGTCCATCGAAAGAGAGGTGTTGTTCGCCATAGTTATCATTGAGAACGCGCTCGAACGTGGTCCCTGAATTTTTGAAAATGTGATAGTGCAACAGCACGTTTCGGTCAGTCATAGTTCTTCAAGTTCACATAGTAATAACGGCGGCGGGCGATGGCTGCAGTGCAGCAGGACCAAATGCGGTAGAGCGAGAGAATAACGATGACACCGGCACAAATCCATCCGAATATGAGATCTACCAATGCGAGGGCTGTGTGAAAACTACCCCCGCTATTCCTTACACTTTTGCTGAGCAATGTCATAAGCTATTGAGTTAATTGGAATAAGTCTATTAGGGCGGCCGTCGTAACAACGTACCCTAAAAAAAAGCTGGGGCATGCGAGTCATGCGGCCAGCCCGGCCTAAAGAAGCTGTCCCAGAGATGGTCGCCGTTAAGGCGGTGAACCGCAGCTTAGGCGCGCAGACTGGCGAGGGCTGCGCCAGAGCGTATCCCGATCAGGTGGAGAATGAATGTGACTCAGGCAGTGCAGGCAAACCAACCCTCCGAAATGCTATTCGGCGAGCGGCTGATTGCCGAGGGGCTTCTGGCCTCCCGGGACCTCGAGCGTGCCCTTGCCGCGCAGCGAGAAATGGGTGGCTACATTGGGGACGTGCTGACTCGCCTTGGCCTCATTGCCGAGCCTGATCTGTTTCGGATTCTGGCGGAGCACTTGCAGGTCGACT
>JABJAS010000022.1 GCA_018666055.1 Halieaceae bacterium
AGCACCATGTGCATCGGTCAAGCCGCCTCTATGGGGGCCTTTTTGCTGAGTGGCGGGGCTAAGAGCAAGCGTTTTATCCTACCCAATGCCCGAACTATGATTCATCAGCCCAGTGGCGGCGCCCAAGGGCAGGCTACCGATATAGAAATTCAAGCAAAAGAGATATTGTTCTTAAGACAAAGGCTGAATTCGTTGCTGGCAGATCATACCGGGCAGACCATCGATGTGATCGAGCGAGACACAGAGCGAGATCGGTTTATGAGCGCGGAGCAGAGTGTCGAATATGGCTTGGTGGACGAAGTGATCAGCAGCCGATAATCCACTTTTCGATGACTCGGGAGACGACTTGCAATCACCGATAAAACCTATCAAGGTTAGTTTTGGCGGCCGATTGGGCCGTAAAGGGATATAGGAATGACAGAAGAGACCACATCAGGCGACAGCGGTAAGCTGCTCTATTGCTCGTTTTGTGGCAAAAGCCAGAATGAGGTGAGAAAGCTGATTGCAGGGCCTTCCGTCTTTATTTGTGACGAGTGTGTGGACCTTTGCAACGATATCATTCGAGAAGAGATTCAAGAGTCCTCGAGTGAGGAGGGCGGCACTAAACTTCCTATCCCCGCTGAAATCAACGAAATACTGGATCAATACGTGATTGGCCAACAGAAGGCTAAGCGCGTGCTCGCTGTGGCAGTTTACAACCATTATAAGCGGCTGCGCAGTGCCGCACCGGCTGGCCAGACCTCAGACGAAGTCGAGCTGAGCAAATCCAATATTTTGCTGGTCGGACCGACTGGATCGGGGAAAACGTTGCTCGCTGAAACGTTGGCTCGACTGCTAGACGTGCCCTTTACCATTGCCGACGCGACCACACTCACTGAGGCGGGCTATGTCGGTGAGGATGTTGAAAATATTATTCAAAAGCTACTGCAGAAGTGCGACTACGATGTCGATCGCGCGCAAATGGGGATTGTTTATATCGACGAGATCGATAAGATTTCCCGTAAATCCGATAACCCTTCGATCACTCGGGATGTGTCGGGAGAAGGAGTTCAGCAGGCGCTGCTCAAGCTGATCGAAGGCACCGTGGCCTCGGTGCCGCCACAAGGCGGCCGCAAGCATCCGCAGCAAGATTTTCTGCAGGTTGACACCAGCAATATCCTTTTCATCTGCGGCGGCGCTTTTGCCGGCCTCGACAAGGTGATTCGTAATCGCTCTGAAAAAGGTGGCATTGGTTTTGGTGCAGAAGTTAAGAGTAAAAATGAGACGCGCAATTTTGGCGAGACCCTCGTCGATTTGCAGCCCGAGGATCTCGTGCAGTACGGATTGATCCCAGAATTTGTGGGTCGATTACCCATTATTGCGACGTTAGAGGAACTTGATTCTGAAGCGCTTATTCGTATTTTGACAGAGCCGCGTAACGCGCTGACCAAGCAATACGCAAAAATGTTCGAAATGGAAGGTGTAGAGATCGATTTCCGAGAAGATGGCCTGCAGGCCGTCGCTCTGCGAGCGATGGAGCGGAAGACCGGCGCGCGGGGCTTGCGTTCTATCTTAGAGGGCATTCTGTTGGAGTCTATGTACACGATTCCATCGCAGCCGGACGTGGCAAAAATTGTGGTCGATGAGTCCGTGGTGACGGGCGATTCTGAGCCACTATTGGTCTACGAAACACCGGCTCCCGCAGCGGCTGCTGGCGAAGAATAGACCGTCGCTCATAGCGGCTAGATTACTCTCCCCGAAAAGCGATCCGGTCGGGACTCCATCAGGTATCACTACTAGGCGGGGTGGCCTTGAAATTAACTGCTGAGCCCCCACTTCTTAGGTAGTGACGGAGGACAGCATGACTGAATCAGACCAACAACTACCACTACTGCCATTGCGCGACGTTGTAGTGTATCCCCATATGGTATTACCGCTCTTTGTCGGCCGTGAGCGTTCGATTGATGCGCTCGAGCATGCCATGCTGGATAACAAGCAGGTGCTGCTGGTTGCGCAACGCAATGCGTCAGATGACGAGCCCAGCGCAGACGACCTGTATCAGGTCGGCACCGTGTCCAATATTTTACAACTGCTCAAGCTGCCCGACGGCACGATCAAAGTGCTGGTAGAGGGAGGCCATAGAGCCGCTGTGCTTGCGGTAGATGAAGAGGACACGTTCGCTGTCGCAACGGTGCGAGAGATAGAAACCGATGCGTTGACTGAGCGTGAGAGCGCGGCACTCTTGAAAACGACTGTCGAGCAGTTTGAGCGATACGTGGGTCTCAGCAAGAAGGTACCGGCAGAGGTGCTGACCTCTTTATCTGGCATCGATGACCCAGGACGGCTGGCCGATACTATTTCTGCACATATGAGCATGGCGCTGGATGAAAAGCAGCGGATTCTTGAGATTTCTGATATTGGCGAGCGGCTGGCACATCTTCAGTCGTTAATGGATGCTGAGATCGATGTATTTCAGGTCGAAAAACGGATTCGCGGCCGCGTTAAGAAGCAGATGGAGAAGAGTCAGCGCGAGTACTATCTGAATGAGCAGATGAAGGCGATCCAGAAAGAACTTGGCGAGATGGACGACGCGCCAAACGAGATCGACGACCTGCAAAACAAAATCAACGAAGCGAGGATGTCAGACGAGGCTTTCGAGAAGGCAAACGCTGAGCTCAGTAAGCTCAAGATGATGTCGCCTATGTCCGCAGAAGCGTCAGTGGTCCGGGGTTATCTTGATTGGATGGTGAGCATTCCGTGGTCGAAGCGCAGCAAGGTTCGGCACGACCTCAAACGAGCACAGGGTGTGCTGGATACGGATCACTTCGGGCTGGAAGAAGTCAAAGAGCGGATCCTCGAATATTTGGCTGTGCAAAAGCGGGTCCGCAAATTAAAGGGTCCGGTGCTGTGCTTGGTAGGTCCCCCCGGCGTGGGTAAAACGTCGCTGGGCGAGTCGATCGCGAGGGCGACTAACCGTAAGTTTATACGTATGGCCCTTGGCGGGGTCAGAGATGAGGCGGAGATTAGAGGGCATCGGCGCACGTACATTGGTTCGATGCCAGGCAAGCTCATACAGAAGATGTCAAAAGCGGGCGTTCGGAATCCGCTGTTCTTGCTAGATGAAATCGATAAAATGGGAATGGATCATCGGGGTGACCCTGCCTCTGCGATGCTTGAAGTGCTCGATCCAGAGCAGAATCATGCCTTTAATGATCACTATCTTGAAGTCGACTACGACCTGTCAGACGTTATGTTTGTCTGCACCTCTAACACCATGAATATTCCCGGACCGCTTTTGGACCGAATGGAAGTGATTCGAATTCCTGGCTATACCGAGGACGAAAAACTCAATATCGCGCAGCGTTACCTCACGCCCAAGCAAACGAAGCTCAACGGTTTAAAGCCAGAAGAGATGAGTCTGTCGGAGCAAGCCACGCTGGACATTATTCGTTACTACACACGAGAAGCGGGCGTTCGATCCCTCGAGCGGCAGATCGCAAAGGTGTGCCGGAAAATGGTCAAAGGCTTTGCACTCGGAGAGCTGAAACCCGGGCAATCAGTCACTCCTGAAATGCTCTCTGATGTGTTGGGGGTCAGAAAGTTTAACTTTGGTATTGCAGAGAAAGAAAACAAGGTCGGGCAGGTTACTGGACTTGCTTGGACGTCCGTAGGGGGAGAGCTACTCACCATAGAGGTGGCTTCTACCATGGGCAAGGGACGTGTGGTGAAGACGGGGTCGCTGGGCGACGTCATGCAAGAGTCGATTCAGGCGGCGATTACAGTAGTTCGTGCCAAGTCTCAAGCCCTAGGGATTGCGGCCAAGCTTCACGATTCCCGGGATATGCACATCCATGTTCCCG
>JABJAS010000195.1 GCA_018666055.1 Halieaceae bacterium
GCAGGAAGCCACTGATGCGATTCGTCAGGCAGCACGGGACGGCGGCTATCAAGAACGGCAACGCATTACCATTTCAGGAAAAAGTGACTGGCTCGAGCTGGGGTATGTCTCCAGCGCGCTGTCGCTATTCGCTGAGCATAAGTTAATCGAAATCGATCTCCCTAATGGCAAACCGGGTGCAGAGGGCAGTAAAGCGCTCACTGAGTTTTTAGCCAGTAGTCCCGACGACATCTTACTCATCGTCAGTGGTCGCATTGATAAGCAGTCACAAAAAAGCAAATGGTATACCGGGCTCGATCAAGCCGGCGTCATCGTGCCGATATGGCCTGTCTCTGCCGCTGAGCTGCCTGGATGGATAGCCGCCCGAATGAAGGCGGCTGGCTTACAACCCGATACTGATGCAATCGCCTTATTGGCAGAACGTTTAGAGGGAAATTTACTGGCCGCCGCACAAGAGATTGAAAAACTGCGGCTGCTGCACGGCGAGCAGACCATATCGGCCGATATGATTGCCGATACCGTGTCTGATAACGCACGTTACGATGCCTTTCGGCTCGTCGATGTCGCCCTCACCGGTGATGCGCGAGGTGCGATCAGAACACTGAGGGGTCTCAAGTCAGAGGCGGTGCAACCACCTGTATTGCTATGGGCGCTGGCGCGCGAGGTGAGACTGCTCGCCAATCTCAAACGAGATATCGCCGGGGGCGCTTCGGTTAACACTGCCCTGAATCAGCGCGGTGTATGGCGAAGCCGACAGACCCTGATTCAGTCGGCGCTGAAGCGACTCTCAGGGCGGGATCTAGCAAAGATGCAAGCATTGACCTTTCAGGCCGATGGCAGCAGCAAGGGATTTTTAACAGGCGCCCCTTGGGATCTCATAGAGACGCTCGTCGTGGTGATGGCTCAAGGCTCTGGCGTGCCAGCGAGTAAAACCGAACGTTTAAAATAGAGTAATCCGAGGACACCCAGCCCGATCGTGCCCGTCACAGCCGATACCCATACGAACCCAAAGCCATCGACGCTGGCACCCACGACCGCCGCGCCCGCTGCAGGGACCCCCATAGCCATCATCGTCCAGACGCTCAACACGCGACCTCGAAAGCGCGGGTTCACCGTCAACTGAATGAGCGTCTGACATCCCGTGCCCGCTACCGTCGTCATCGTACTCAAGCACGATACCCAACAGCCCATGGCCACTACGCCAGCGACCCATTGCAAACTCATCAGCGTCAAACACGCTAGCGCAATAGCGCCATAAACCAGTCCCAGCAAACGTGCCAAGTTGGCTGACTGGCGGCTCACCAATAGCCCACCCATTACAGAGCCCAGGCCCGCCATCGCGACTAAGATCGCCAGCTCAGACGAACCTCCTCTCAGCACTTGGCCTGACAGTGCCGGTAATAGTTCAATGATCGTGCGACCCAGCACTCCGTTAAGCGCTGTAAACAGCAGCAGTAACTTCAGATCAATTTGACGAATCAAGTGCCGAAATCCATCAGACAACTGTGTCCAGTATGAGTTGGGAGCCTCTTGAGCCGCTTCGCGCACCACAGTGAGTCGAGAGAGTCCTGCAAATGAAGTGATAAAGAGCAGCATAGACACCAGCCAAGCAAAGACGGTCTCAGTTTGAGCCACCAAAGCCGCGCCGATGGCGGGCCCGATCATGCGTGCAACGTTGAATGACATGGTGGAATAGCCGACAGCGCTCGGCAAAGCAGCCCGCGGGACGAGCAAGGGCACCATGGCAAGACGCATTGGTGAGTGCAGTGAGGTAGCGATACCCAAGGCGGTGGCTAAGCCCGCGAGTGCATAGCGGTCGTACCACCCCAGCCAAGTCGTGATCGCGCCCACCAGCGCGATGGTGCTATGAATCAACATAGAAAGCCGCAAACCCTGTCGAGGATTGACACGGTCCGACAAAATACCAAACCAAGGCGACAACAGCAGCGCAGGCGCCAACATGAGGGCGCCCGTAATGCCGACCCAAGTCGCGGAATGAGTGAGATCCCAAGCACTCCAGCCCAGTAAAAAACGCAATAACCAGGCGCCCAGGCTCGAAAACCAGCTCACCGGGTAGTAATGACGAAACCGCGCATCCGACAAAGCTGATCGATGCACCTGTCGCATTTCACGACGGTCAGAAAAATTCTCACTTGCTTTTTTTGTCATGCTCAAATACTGTTTATTTATACAGTAATGTTGCAGCCGCTCTTTGACCGGCAATTCCTTTCGAAGGAATGACCAACAAAAACAGCAGTCTAAAACGGGAGTACATCATGAATTATCTACTCGAAGATATTTTTCGCCGCGCCGATACCTGGCAGGGTATGAGCCAGAAGGATCGTGTTTTTTTGGATCCCAGCGCACCGTCGGCCAATGCAGGGACGCATTCGGGTCAAGCCATCGCGACCGGTTTTGACGCGCTCGATGCACAACTGTACAACAGTGGGTGGCCACTGGGGGGATGTATCGAGGTCATTAGTGACCAGTGCGGGCTCGATGCGATGGGCGTATTCATGCCCACCATGAAAAAACTCTCTGGCCAATCGCGCTGGCAAGTCTTTATTGATCCTCCCTACACGCCTTATGCCCCGCTGCTAGCAGGAGAAGGCATTGATCTGCAAGAAATTATGCTGGTGCACCCGCGCAATCGTGAAGAGCTACTGTGGTCAGTTGAACAGGCATTGCGCAGCAGCACCTGTAGCACCGTCTTTGCTTGGCTTGGCGCTACTGATTATCGTTATGCAGAGTTGCGGAAAATTCAGTTGGCTGCAGCCAGCCATGGCACATTAGCCATACTGTTCCGATCCTCGGAAGCATTGGCACAGCCCTCTCCCGCCAGCCTAAAAATCCACGTTGAAGGCTATCGACAAGTCAAAATTATTAAGCAGCGAGGCGGCGTTCAAAGCGCGACGATCCCATTACCGGGCAATGAGTCACTGCCTATCGCCCACACTGAATGGTCCTTTATCGACCAGTTAGACAAC
>JABJAS010000196.1 GCA_018666055.1 Halieaceae bacterium
AGAAGGTCTCGAGTGGACCGTTCCAACTCCGGCGCCCTATCACACTTTCGAAGAGCCGCCGTTGGTGTCTAAACCAGCGGGCACGTTTTAAGGGGTCGCAAGATAACTGACGATGGCTTACGTGCGCCTCAGTAAAGTACCCGCTATCGATACCGCATTGAAGCTAAGCGGTGTCGCGGTAGTGATGTTTGCTTTTGTGTTTGTCGTAATGGTGCCGCTGTATAACGTGTTGTGTGACGTACTGGGCATTAACGGCAAGACGGCGGGGTCGGCTTACACCGCAGTGCCCGTGATGATCGACGAGAGTCGGGAGGTCACGGTTCAGTTTGTCGCCATCAAGAACAATGAAATGCCCTGGGGCTTCTCTCCTGATGAAAGAATAATGCGGGTGCACCCTGGCGCTGCTAATGGCACGATATTTCGAGCCACTAATCCGACCACTGCGCCGATGGTGGCGCAGGCCATCCCCAGTATTTCGCCAAGCCGAGCCGCTCCTTATTTTCACAAGACGGAGTGCTTCTGTTTCGAGCAACAGGGGCTCGCAGGAATGGCGGCGGCTGACATGCCGCTCCAATTTATCGTCGATCAAGACCTGCCTCGCGATATCCATACCATTACGCTGTCCTACACGTTGTTTGATGTCACCGATTCGGTGACTGACCAAGTCGCTGCTCGCTGATCGGCGCACCCTAGGAGACTCCTATGTCCAGTAACTCATCCACCGCAACCGGGCACGAAAAATACTATGTACCCGAGTCTTCCAGTCTCGCCGTGCGAGCGACGATTGGCTTGTTGCTGTCGGTTTTCGGTGGCGGTTTGATGCTCAATGACATGACTTATGGCTCGGCAGACGACGCCAGCTATTCAGGTTGGGTCCTGACAGCGGGGTTGGTGTTTTTCATTCTGACGCTCACTAGCTGGTTTAGAACGGTCATCAAAGAGAACATCGCGGGTTTGAACAGTGGGCAGGTTAACCAGAGCTACGTCTTGGGCATGTTTTGGTTTATTTTTTCTGAGGTCATGTTTTTTGCCGCTTTCTTTGGCACGTTACTGTACGTGCGGCAGTTGGCAGGTCCCTGGCTTGCTGGCGAGGGCGAAGGGGGACGGATGAACGATCTGCTGTGGCCCGGTTTTGAATTCACTTGGCCGCCGTCTATTACGCCACAGGAGACAGTGGGTGGAGCGGATGCGCAGGTGATTGCCAATAACGGCGATTTTGTCTCTCAGGAAAAGTCGATGGCGCCCGCCGACGCCCATGCGTGGTATGCCTGGCTGCCGATGTGGAACACGATTATCTTGTTGTCCTCGAGTGCGACGGTGCATGTGGCGCACACAGCTATTTTGGCCGGTGATCGAGCAAAATTTAATCGTTGGCTCGGGATTACGGTAGGGCTGGCACTGATTTTTCTAGCGCTCCAGGCAGCAGAGTACTACGAGGCTTACGTGTTATACGGGTTAACGCTCAACTCCGGAATCTACGGTTCGACCTTTTTCATGTTAACGGGTTTTCATGGTTTTCACGTTGCCATGGGGATGACCATGTTACTGATTCAGCTGGTGCGCTCTGTGAAGAATGAGCACTTTACGGCATCGGATCATTTTGGCTTCGAGGCTTCGAGCTGGTATTGGCACTTTGTAGATGTTGTGTGGGTTTTCTTGTTCTTATTTGTTTATATTTTGTAAGGCACACCGACGCACAACCTAGGGCGCTGAGGCGCCCTTTTTGATGGCTTTTGGACGGTGAGACCGCGATGGTTTCAATAGGTGGCCAATGCGCCTACTGGTGGTTGAAGGTGAGGTCACTGCGGGGCGCTAGGCGATACTTCGCTGAGGGGTTCTGCGTCCCACGGGTTGCGGTGGCCCAGCTGGCCCGTCATGACTCCGTATAGGATGACGCACAGCAAAGAAAAGCCGAGTCCAAGACGTATGCCCAACGAGTTGAATAATCGGCGTTTTTCGGTGTTGCCTTGATCCGATAAAAGAAAGACTAGGCCTGACGCGAGGCTCACTACAAGGGCTATCATGAGCAGGATTATGAGCGCTTTGAGCATGGGGTTAACCTTTGTGGTGGGCCCGATGGGTGTCTAGTTTCGAACCAGTGTGTAGGAGCAGTGAGTGCAGTTTAACGGAAGCATCGGGCGGTTGGAGATTAACGGTGATGTGCGGGCGTGCGTCGCCGGCGCAGTGCTGTTTGCCCTGCTACTGAATTTGGGGTTTTGGCAGCTTGGCCGTGCAGACGAAAAAAACGTGCTGCAAACGCGTTGGGAAGCGCGCAGCGCGCTGCCAGCGGTCACGCCCTTGGCACTGTTGGAGACGTCGGATGTCACTCAATATGCGGATCGCCGCGTACGCTGGCAGGGCGTGCTAGATCCTGAAGCCTATGTGCTGCTGGACAACCGTTTGCACCGAGGACGTGTGGGCTATCACGTGGTTGCGTTGATTGAGGCCGATGGATCTTCAGTGCCAGTCAATCTGGGTTGGTTAGCGGGCGACCCATCTCGGCGAACGGCTCCGGTCGTTAAGTTGATGAAGGGCCCTGCGTTAATCGAAGGGCAGGTGTATGTCCCCAGTGCCAAGCCGATCATGATGGTAGAACAACTGCCTCCAGATCGCTTACCGGCAACCGTGCAAACTTTGTATTGGGATCAGTGGTTCGACACACTGGCGGCGCTGATGGGTAAACCCACCTTTCCTTATGAGGTCAGGATAGATCCCGCCTCACCGTTAGCCTTAGTGGCTGAATGGCCGGTTGTGAACCAATCATCGGCTAAACATATTGGGTACGCGGTCCAATGGTTTGCCATGGCCGCTGTTTTGTTGCTAATCGGAGTGCTGCTGGTGTCGAACATACGGGATATTGTTGCGGGCCGATCCTCGTCATGAGTACGGATAATGACGTTGTAAAGCGACAGCAGGGACGCAGAGTATTATTGCTTATTGCGGGCATTCCACTGAGCATGATGTTGGCAGCAACGTTGTTATGGTGGGCTGTGGCAGAGGGGCAGTTCGATATTGTTGGCGCCGTGGGGACGGCCAACCATGGCGAGTTGATTGTGCCTCCGAAAAGTGTCTCCCAGAGGACCTTTTCTGATGACGGTGACGCCGACTTGCTATGGGAGGACTTGCCGCTTAAATGGCACTTTTTGGTCGTTCACCGTGGCGACGTATGTGAGGCAGCCTGCCAAGAGCAGCTGTATCAAACTCGGCAAATCCACATTGCCCTTGGAAAAGAGTTTAACCGCGTAGGGCGTGTCGTATTGACGGACCTGCCTGCAGATCTCATTGCAGTGACGTCTGCTGCCGAGACCCCATCAGCCGTCGCCTCGATTTTTGATGGTACTTTGGCCGATTGGATCGCGGTCGAGCATGCGGGCGTGACTGCACTGACGTTGCCCGCAGCAGAAATCGAGCAACTGATGCCAACGACGCTGGGTGGTGGCGGTCATTGGTATGTTGTTGATCCGGCCGGTTGGATCATGATGCGGGTGGCAAATGATCTCTACTACAAAGATGTCATTAGTGATCTCCGATTTTTATTGAAGAACTCGGGTAGCTAATACGGGTTCTGTTATCCGCTTGTGTCTGCGGGAGTCCCATGTAGGGGTG
>JABJAS010000197.1 GCA_018666055.1 Halieaceae bacterium
CATCTTTGTGGATAACAACGGTAACGGCACGGTCGATGAGGGGGATGAAGTGCTGCACCGGCGGTCGGCTGTCGATCAGAGAGATCATACTCTCGCCAGTGATGGCATGACCGTTATTCGTTTTGACACCGAAGGATTTACGCAGAATTCAGGCGCGCTAGTGTACTGCCCGAGTGACGTGAACAGTGAGCTGAGTCAGGGCTTGGTTATCCGCAGTACTGGGCAAACGCGTCGAGCAGTGACCGAGTTGACTTGCGAGCCGTAAGCGGAAGAGCTCCTCGAGCAGACCAGTCATTGGCGTCCGCGCTGACTACCTCAGATCCGCAGATCATGCCTTGAGAGCGCCCGTTTCCGATCGGTAAAAGATCGCCCGCATTGTGCCCCCTTACCTTTTGATAACGGCTCATTGGTAGCTGAGTTACGGTGATTGGCGTGCCAGGGTCAGGTTGTTCAAAGCAGAGTCTCGCGGCAATATCACTGTGCACAGCCCGCTCATTGATTATGGTCATTTGTCCACATGACTTGACTTTGCCTTCTATCGGCCCAGACAATTGCGTTGTCACGCGAGCAGCAACGGCTAACGGTGAGTACCCTCACCCTCTGGCCTACCTTGAGAACGGGATAGTTCTTCAGGCTGTTTGCGGGTTCCGTTAGGTGGCGCTGTAGAGGCCACTCGGGCTCGACACTGCGCTACCTCGCAGGTCACCGATACACGGGTTTCGTGATCGTGGTCTGCGTAGCGTCCGGACCGATCCGGCCAGTGTCTCGTGCGACAGGTGTTGGTGGCGTACAGTGCGATAAGTGCATTTCGTCACCCTCTGATGCAACGAGATGGAGAGTGGCTATGGAAATGTTGTCGGGCGGTGAAATGATCATCCGCGCGTTGGAAGACGAGGGTGTCGAATACATCTTTGGCTATCCCGGTGGAGCAGCGCTCCATATTTATGATGCCTTATTCAAGGCGGAAAAACTGCCTCATATTTTAGTGCGCCATGAGCAAGCGGCGACCCATGCCGCCGATGGTTATGCGCGTGCGACGGGGAAGACGGGCGTGGTGCTCGTGACCTCGGGTCCAGGTGCGACCAATGCGATTACGGGCATTGCCACCGCTTATATGGATTCTATCCCGATGGTCGTGATCTCTGGCCAAGTACAAAGCCATTTGATTGGAGAGGATGCGTTTCAAGAGACCGATATGATCGGCGTCTCTCGTCCTATCGTGAAGCACAGTTTTCTGGTCCAACGATCAGAAGATATTCCTGAGACGATCAAAAAAGCGTTCTTTATCGCCTCCACTGGCCGTCCGGGGCCAGTCGTCGTTGATATCCCAAAAGATTTAACGCACCCCGAGTACAAGTTTGAGTACGTGTATCCAGAGACGGTCACTATGCGTTCTTATCAACCGTCGTCTAAGGGGCATTCTGGCCAAATTCGTAAAGCTGCTCGGATGCTCTTAAGCGCCAAGCGCCCTGTTATTTATGCGGGGGGTGGGGTCATACAAGGCGAGGGAACCGCTCAATTAATCGCTTTAGCACGGAGACTCAATCATCCTGTTACCAATACACTGATGGGCCTCGGAGCCTACCCCGGTAGCGACCAGCAATTTCTGGGTATGCTGGGGATGCATGGTTTCTACGAGGCGAATATGGCAATGCATCATGCCGATGTGATCCTGGCTGTAGGGGTTCGTTTCGATGATCGTGTTACCAACACCGTCTCCAAGTTCTGTCCGGGCGCGAAGATCATTCATATCGATATTGACCCGGCGTCGATTGCCAAAATTGTTCCTGTCGACGTCCCCATCGTCGGGCCGGTCGATACCATTCTCGCGGAGCTAGACAAGCAAGTGGTCTTGCAGACCGAGAGTGCCGATCGGACGTTGCCCGACCCAGATTCGTTGAACGAGTGGTGGACACAAATCAACAGTTGGCGAGAGGCGCATGGCCTGTGGCACGGGCGTCGTTATGCGGAATCTGAACTCATCATGCCTCAGGATGCGATCAAAGCACTCTATGCGGCGACTCAGGGTGAAGCGTACGTCACCTCGGATGTCGGTCAGCACCAAATGTTTGCTGCCCAATACTATAAGTTTGATTACCCTCGACGATGGATCAACTCTGGCGGTCTCGGCACTATGGGCTTTGGCTTGCCTGCCGCTATGGGGATAAAAATTGCGTTACCCGATGCCGACGTTGCGTGCGTGACGGGGGAGGGCAGCATCCAGATGAATATTCAGGAGCTCTCGACCTGCAGCCAATACGCATGTCCCGTTAAGATCATCAACCTACGTAACAACTATCTAGGCATGGTGAAGCAGTGGCAGGATATGCAGTACGACGGTCGCTATTCTGAAAGTCATTACGCTGCGTCGTTGCCTGATTTTGTCAAACTCGCCGAGGCGTATGGGCATGTTGGGATGGAGGTCAAATCGCAAGCAGATTTGGAGCCGGCGATGAAAGAGGCGTTTGCCTTGAAAGATCGGCTGGTCTTCATGGATATCCATATCGACCCTGACGAGCACGTGTACCCGATGATGGTGGCGCCGAATGGTGCCATGAAGGATATGTTGCTTAGTAAGACTGAGA
>JABJAS010000198.1 GCA_018666055.1 Halieaceae bacterium
AATAAGAGCCGGACACAGTATTGGTAACACGTTACAGCAGGCCGGTCTGCTGATGTCACGAGAAGTCATCATGGAAGCCACAACGCCCTGTGGTCAACAGTTCTCAGCGTTGTGCGCCCAAACGGTGCTGGTGGACTCGCCCGTTTACCTGCGGGTTTACCGGCTCCATGCCGGTACTGAGCCAGAAAGCCTAAACCCCTATGCCATTATCGCGGAAGCACACCACCCCGCTCACACCGCTGTGCATGCCGGACTCAGGGCCCTCAATGACCTCGACGCCTCAGAGTGGGAGTCCGATACCAAATGGTCTGTCGATGCGCTCCAAAAAGCCCTAGCCTAGGCCTACACGCCTTAGTTAAGGGTCTGCTACCTAGCGGAGCCCCCTGCATCCAACCTTGTGCGCACTCGGTACGTTGTTATCGGACCGCCGCCATACTGAGGTCAAAACCGATTGCGCGCGCCACGGCGATAGCATCGGCTCTGCTCGCCTCGTCTCTCGACAATATCCATAAATTGGCACAGCGTGTGCCTGAGCGACAATACGCCAAGACCTTCTGATTGGGGTCATCAAAGAGCACCCCCAACCCTTCAAGGTCGGCACCAGGAAAGTTCAGCACACTCACGGGATATCGAATAAACAATACGTCGGCTTCATGGCAGGCTGCTTCCATTTCGTCCATCCCCGCCTGACCCTGCGACTCGCCATCGGGCCGATTACACACCACAGTGGTAAAACCCTGAGCAGCCAGCTCTCCAATATCTTGCGGCGTGATCTGCGCTGCCACAGACAACGATTCGGTCAATTCATACACTGACATCTGTTTTTCCTTCTCAGTTAAGTACCGCGCTCATTGCGCAATACCGAAATCATCAGCGAGGATCGCCATCATACTTTCCAGGGGCTTCTCGGGCACCTCGACCGGTGCCCCGACAATACGCTTCGCCAAAGAGAGGTAGATCTCAGACAAACTTCTCAGCATGCCCGCCGGTAATGCATGTGACTGAGCGAACCGCTGGCGCTCTTCGAATCGGCGATGATCCAATAATAAATCAGGATCATTCACATGGTGCAGCAGCGCCTGGCGGAACTCTTCTTTACTGTTTTCTACGACGCTACCTGCACGATAGGCCACGCCGTCCCAAATTCTCGACGAGTCAGGCGTGCCGACCTCATCCATATAAATCAGTGTGTCGTGGCCCTGCTCATCACGCGCGTAACCAAACTCAAACTTGGTGTCGACCAACATCAAATCTAATGGATTCAAACGGTCTGCAATGAGCGCCACACCTTGCTTCAACAGCCTTTCGTAATGACCCACGTCGCTCTGCGATTGAAACCCAAACGCCTGCCAGTGGGTGAGCAGCTGTGCTTTCGACACGTTGGTATCGTCGGCTTCTGGCACCCCCGCAAGTCCCCGCATGACGCCCTTTGTCGACGGGGTTAATAAAGTTTCGCTCAGCCTTTGATCACGGTGTAACCCATCAGGCAGAGCGATACCGCAAAACAGGCGCTCTCCGCGCTCATAGGCTCGCCACATTGAGCCCGTGATAAAACGTCGCGCAATGGCCTCCACCAGCACTGGCCTAGCGCGCTGCACAATCCACACCAATGGATGAGGCACCTCTAGAATATGGCTGCGCGCCAAACCTGCTTGCTTGAACTCACTGAACCAAAATTGTGAGATGGCATTCAGCGCAGCGCCCTTTCCTGGAACGCCCGCCAAACCCTCGTCGCCATGCCAAATACAGTCAAAGGCCGAGATACGATCACTGATTACCATAACGGCTAACTCTGCGTCCGCCGCCACGGGATACTCCCGATCTGCAATCAGGCGCGCGCTATCCTCGGGCGTCAGCCAGTAGACGGAGCGCACTTTTCCTGAATGCACCGGCCCGCTGCAGCGAATGGGCAGCGAATCGTTGACTGCGAGGACCTCTGAATCCAATTTCTTTTCCTTACCGACTTGGCTTACGCCACAGTTTTGCCCAAAATATGCGCCGTTGTCACGAGCTACGTGACGTGTGCCTTTTAAGGATGTTGTTAAATGCGAATCGGTCACCTCTTATCCCATCGTTGGCTTGCGCGGCTATTCGCGGTCTACCTCGGCGCCATGAGCACGATGGG
>JABJAS010000199.1 GCA_018666055.1 Halieaceae bacterium
GATCAACGCGGACCGATCCCAATCCCCCACCGCCGTCGTGATCACTTGATCATGCATTGTGGCGACAAAGACTTGTGGCTCTCCAAACAGCTCGGCACCGTAAGTCGATCTCGGTGCGTCAAATAAATGTTGGGGCGCACCCGCCTCAACAATGCCACCGTTATCCAGCACCACCACGTGATCGGCCACGGTCAGCACCTCGTCGGGGTCATGGGTCACCAATACACCAATCGAGTCTGTTTGCCGGATAATCTGCCGAGCATCCTCGCGCAGTGCTCGACGAAACGGCACATCTAAATTGGCATAGGGCTCATCAAATAGCAGCACCCGCGGCTCTGGTGCCAAAGCGCGCGCTAACGCCACACGCTGACGCTGCCCCCCCGATAAACTCTCGGGGTAACGATGAGCAAAATCAGGTAGACCAACCCGACCAAGCCATTGCAGGGCATTTTCATAGGCGCCTTTTTTTGGCAGACCAAATGCAATATTGTCGGCAACGGTCATATGAGGAAACAGCGCGCCCTCTTGAAACACCATGCCCACGGAGCGTCGCTCCGGCGGCAACCGCAGTGATGCACTGGCCAGCGCTTCGCCATCGAGCGTGATCTGACCAGACTGCAGCGTCAACAAACCCGCCACCAAGCGGAGCAAGGTGGTCTTACCACAACCCGACGGCCCGATGAGGCAGGTGATCTTGCCGCTATCGCACTGAAGCGAAATATCATTCAGCACCGCGTTGTCGTTAAATCGGTGCGATACTTTGTCAATTACGAGCATCTGGATACACTACCACTTGAGAGACAGCACGCGACAGTCTATGCGTAATCCCTTACTCCGATCTAGCGCTCTTTGGGCATTACCCGCCTGGTGTATGGCAGGCTTGGTGGCGGTGCCCATTCTGGTCACATTGCTCTCCATCACCGGCTCGCCGACGCCAGTATGGAGCCACCTAAAGGCGACGGTGCTCAGCGACTATGTTTTGAATTCGCTCTTATTAATGGGGCTCACTGGCACGTTCTCGCTTATCCTTGGTGTTTCCACTGGCTGGCTGATCGGCGCTTGCTCATTTCGAGGGCAACGCACTTTATCGTGGCTACTCATGCTCCCGTTATCGGCACCCGCCTACATTGTGGCTTATGTGTATACCGATCTGCTCGAAGTGTCCGGCCCCGTGCAAAGTGCGCTACGGACATGGCTTGCGCTGGGAATTAGCGAGCTGCAACTGCCGTCGATCCGCACCTTGCCGGGTGCTGCGCTCTTACTGTCTGTAGTGCTCTACCCCTACATTTATTTGCTCGCCCGCAATAGCTTTGCGGGGCGCTCGGGCGCACAATTTGATGCCGCTAGGGTGCTTGGGCGCGGGCCCTATAGCGCGTTTTTTCGCATCGCACTCCCTGCTGCTCGCCCCGCAATCATCGGTGGTCTAGCGCTCGTTTTAATGGAGACGCTCGCGGATTTTGGGGTGGTCAGTTATTTCTCAGTGCCGACCTTCTCGACCGGAATTTATCGCACGTGGCTTGGTTTTGGAGACAGTGGTGCGGCGCTCAGGCTCGCGTCGCTCATGCTGTTATTTGTGATCGCACTCATCGGGCTCGAGGAGAGCAGCCGGCGTAGCGCGGTCGACCGCAGCGATGTCTCTCGTGCCACCCCCATCTCACTCACTGGTGCACGCGCCCTACTCGCCGTGACGATCTGCAGCGTCCCGGTCTTGTTGGGATTCGTAGTGCCCGTTTGCACACTCGCGATATACGCGGTTGAGCACTGGCACCTGTCATCGAACAGGCACTTTGGCACCCTGGTGTTCAACAGCACCTCGCTGGCCATTGCGACCGGCATCATGGCCACGATGATTGCGTGGGGATTAGCGTACCTAAAACGCCTGAACCCCAGCCCGCTTAATTATGGTCTGATCCGCCTATCCACCCTAGGTTACGCACTGCCCGGTATCTTGCTGGCACTCGCCATACTGGACGCATCAGGCACATTGGCTCAGTGGTGGCCCGGCAGTACACACTTCATGCTTTCTGGCGGCATTGCGCTGCTGTTGTATGCTTATGTTTGTCGCTTTCTGACAGTTGCCTATCAGTCGGTGGACGCTGGCTTCTCCAGCATTTCTCCAGACATCGATGCCGCCGCCAGAACATTAGGTGCCGCACCGGGTCAGGTCCTGTGGCGCATTCATTTACCTCTACTGCGACCCAGTATTCTCGCGGCCAGTCTCTTGGTGTTCGTTGATGTCATGCGCGAGCTGCCCGCGACATTGATCTTACGGCCTTTCAACTTTGACACCCTCGCCACGCGCGTTTATCGATTGGCAAGCGATGAGCGCTTGGCCGATGCCTCGCTACCCGCGATCGTGATCGTATTGGTGGGCGTGATCCCGGTGCTGTTGTTACAGCGTTCCAGCGCTACTCGAGAGCCGATCGAGACCTGATCCTTAACTATCTCGATCGCCGAGCTTGACGCACCATGGCAGACCCCCATCCGCTAGTTGATTAAGGACCCGACGACGCCCTCATCGCGCCGTCAGCGACGCCGACTATTTGGCTCAAGCACGCCAACGACGGCTGACAAAAAAACATTCACTAGTTCGTTAACGCACTCGCGGTGTCGGCTCACGCTTGTCATTATTCGCTGCAGTTTTTTATTCACCTGCGGTTTTTTTGACGGGCAGCAAAGCATCGTATTCAGGCTTTTCGCCCTGAGCCTGCGCCATATAAGAAGTGCGAATAGCCTCACCATCGAGCATGGCTGCATTCCAGGTGGCAATGTAATCGAGACCGTCTGCCGTGGTGTGATCACGGGCATAATTGACCATGCGCTTAGCACCCGCTACTGCGAGTGGCGCGTGTCCGGCAATTTGTCTGGCAATGTTCATAACCGCCTCGAGCATTTCATCGGCAGTATCATAGACCTCGTTAAC
>JABJAS010000200.1 GCA_018666055.1 Halieaceae bacterium
GTTATGGATCTTTAAAGCGTTTAATGTCCAGTACCAACTGTTAGAGGTGGGCTTAGGCGGGCGTTTGGATGCGGTAAATATTATCGACGCAGACGTCACTGTCATTACGGCGATTGGTCTCGATCATCAGGAGTGGCTGGGCGAAACGGTCGACGCGATTGCAGTCGAGAAGTGTGGTATTGCACGGGCGAGTGTCCCTTGCGTCGTTGCTGATGCTAATGCACCCAATTCGGTGTTTCGTGAACTGGGGCGCCTGGGAGCGAAGCCGTTCGTCGCAGGCGCTAACTACCAGTACGATGAGCGCGTGTACCGTAGCAGTCGGGGTGTCTCGATCGAGTGGGAACTTGCACCGGGTGTGCTCGGTATCAATGCGGCTGCTGCTATGGCTGCGCTCGATTTGCTGGGGGTGACGCTGTCGACCGAGATGATCGCGACTGCCATGGCAGGTCTCAATTTGCAGGGCCGACGAGAGCGGCGTCGATTAGGAGACATCGACGTCATTCTTGATGTTGCACATAATCCGGACGCAGCAATAAAGCTGAAGGAATTTCTACAGGTACAATCACCCGCGGAGCACACTGTGGCGGTCTTTGCGGTCATGTCTGATAAAGACTGTCATGATATGATTTCGTCCCTCGAGGGACTCATCGATTTTTGGTGTTTGCCCGCTGGGATCGGAGGATCTCGAGGTCAGGCCCCATCAGTGCTAAGCGAGTTGATTTCAGGCGAAAGCGCCGTCTATACGTCGTTTTCCCTGGCATGGGAGAGTGCCTGCGCACGAGCGGGCGCGCGCGGTCGGGTCGTTGTTTTCGGGTCGTTTTTTACGGTCGGAGAAGGTTTGGCTGCGCTTAATAGCGAAGCTCATCTGGGTTTGGAAGCAGGATTATGATTAAACAGCGTCTTATTGGTTTTTTGGTGATCATTGCGCTCACGATCATTTTCTGGCCCATCGTGTTTGTGGCACCCGCGCAAGAGGATGATTTCGCGCTTCCCGTGTTTGAAATGCCTCCCAAGCCTGACCTTAAAGCCTCACCTCGGAAGATGCCTGAGACAAATCGCCTTAAAGTCGAGCAGTTACCTCAGATACCTTTATCCGACGTACCGACAGAACAACCGATCGATGTCGCGGTTGCCAGCAGTGAAATACCCCTGATTGCCGCCGATATTGAGCCTCTTCAGCAATCCTCAGCCCTTGAAAGGGCGGTTTTTGACGAACAAGGTTTACCCATCAGTTGGGAGTTGCAGATTGCAACATTCAGCACTGAGTCGCGCGCTCAGACGATTGCAGAGCAACTTCAAAATAAAGGCCACAAAGCTTACGTTTCCCCTGTTACCATAGACGCGAAAGGTCTATACCGAGTTCGTATTGGGCCAAATATCCAAAAATCGCGATTGCTTGATATCCAGCGTGATATTGATGCGTATTACGGGGTCAAGTCGGAAATCATTAAGTTCGGGGTGTAGACCGATTCATGGAAGACTCGATAGTAGATTTACTGGAACAATTCAATCAGTTTGACTGGATCGTCACGGGACTTGTGCTGGTCTCGGGCGCGATCGGGCTCATTCGCGGATTTGCCCGTGAGGCGACGTCCGTGTTGGGCTGGGTTGGCGCATTTGTGCTTGCCAATGTTTTAGCGTTGCCTGTTTCCGAAACGATGGTTGGATTGATCGACGATCGGTCTATCCGTTATCTCGTCGTTTGGACCCTAGTGTTTATCTCAGTGGTTTTTCTTTTTGGAAGTATTGGTCGAGTATTGTCTAAGCAACTCAGGCAACCTGGGCTTAATTTTGGCAATCGACTGCTCGGTGCTGGGTTCGGAATGGCACGCGGTGTGGTTATTGCGGCCATTTTGGCGCTGATGTTACGTGGCCTATTACCCGAGTCAGAGCGCACGATGCTCAAAGAGTCCGAGCTAATTGATCCTATCAATGTCGTCGCCGAATGGTTGGCAGATAACTTTGAAGACGTTATTAATGGTGACACTCCACCTCTTGTGGATGACGCCCTAAACAGTGGAAAAATGCTTTAGGAGCAACGTTCATGTGTGGCGTGGTGGGAA
>JABJAS010000201.1 GCA_018666055.1 Halieaceae bacterium
GACAATTACCGCTAGGTGACGAGTCTTGAGAAAGGAGAAGGAGAATCTGCTGCACTAGAAGAGCGTATAGCCTCCGCACCAGAGAGAAAGCTGCTGCTCCTGTTATCCACGCATGTCGTTACTATCGCTAGCTTGAGTGGGTTCAGTTGAGCACTTTAGTCAGCTGACTCAGTAGCCCATGAAACTCCTATTTATCTGTACCCATAACCGCTGCCGAAGCATATTGTGCGAGGCGATCGCCAATCAGCGAGGCGAAGGGTTTCTGCACGCTGCCAGTGCGGGCAGTGCCCCCGCGGCATCCGTGCACCCCTTGACGCTCCTTTACTTAGAGGAGCGTGGCTACAACATCACTGGTTTGAAAAGCCAATCCTGGAATGACGTGCAAGCTTTTGAGCCCGACCGGGTCGTCACGGTGTGCGATAGCGCCGCAGGAGAGGTGTGCCCGATATGGATGGGTACTGTGGAGAAATGGCATTGGGGCTTGCCTGATCCTTCTCAGATCAAAAGTGATGACGATGCGGTACGTGATGCGTTTATGACGGTAATCGATCGCATTGAGGACAAGGTCGACGGATGGATACTTGCGTCGCAGTCCTGATTGCACTCAGATTGGGCCTGATTAACGGGCGTTACCGGTAAATCATTTTGGAGCGGTTTCTGAGCCTTCGGGCAGGGCTATGTATTCTGCTGTGGGTCAATGACGATACGCGAAACCCCAGTTTGTTGACGCGAGTCGAGGAACTTCCGATCTGTCGCACAGTGAGCCATGCTGAAAAGACGATTCAACAATAGGATCAATCTGAGTCGGGTTCCGTGAGACGACTCGCCAATCGCACCTGCGTTTCGAATTCTTCATCAGAATAGAAGCCGGCTGCCCAGCCATACAGTGCGCCGCGGAAGTAAGTGATCATCATGCGGGCCGATATCGCAGGATCCGCGCTGACGGGTCTTCGTTCTTCCGGCATGTCAGAGATGATCTGTACAAGGATGCCTTCCGGGTCGACTTGTTGCCATCTGCCTGAGGCGCGGCCCAGTGCCGAGGCCAGTGCGAGCTGACGAATCACGAGGCTGTCTGCTACAAAAACCGCCATCGCTTTGGTGACAAAGTGATCGAGCGTGTCTTTGCCCTCATTCGCAACTTGAAGGTCCTCGTAGATTTGAGTGATGACTAGATCAGAAAGGGCTTTGAAGATGGTCTCGGTGTTCGGGAAGTAGCGATAAACGGTTTGTCGGGTGACGCCAGCTTGATCCGCGAGTGAGATGGCCGTGAGATCAAAGATTGACCCCTCTCGCAGTATGATTCTGGCGCACTCTAGTAAGTGCTGTCGCTTCGCCGCTGTCTCCTCGCGCGCACGACGCTGCCGCGCGATGGTGCGTGCGGAAGTAATGTCTTTGGCTTTTGCCCTAACCATGACAATGAGTGTAGCAGTAGATAGCGCGGTACGCGGGGAATGAGCAAACCGACCAGCGGCGAACCCTGTTCATGACTGCGTCTCCCCGCAGCAAACGCCTATCAGGCTCTCACTCTTTGTCAACGAACTAGGGCGGCCTGTAGACAGCGGTTAGGAAGCAGGCGCCGCTCAGATGACGGTCTACGGCGTTTCGGATTCGCTGGGAAATCGCAATATCGGCTTTTAACAATGTCTTGGGGTTTGAGGCGGTGTGATTTTGCCACGACATTCTCCCTCGCCTAGCACGTAAAAATCTTGTCCCAGTTATCAGAATTGACGTTTGTTACCTGTTACAATAGTAATATTTGACGATATTCGCAGGTAATTGTCGTGATGAAAAGCCGTGCTGATCAAGTCTTAACATCTTTCCTTCGCAGCGCGATGCTTTTATGCATTGGCACTGCAGCGCTATCGGTTCAGGCCGCCACCATTAACTTTGAATTATTGCCGGATAGTTCAGCCCCGGTAGACGATCTCCATTTGCCGATAAATTACGTTTTCCAAGATGGCAGGACGGGGCTGAGCTTTGGTTTCGACACTAATGGCGACAATAAGGCCGACACGGAAGCGGTCATAGAGGAACACGGAAATACTAATGACGTCTTCTCGGACGGAAACGTCTGTGTCAGGTACA
>JABJAS010000202.1 GCA_018666055.1 Halieaceae bacterium
CAATCAAGCGCGAGGTTGTAGGCCCTTATGGCCTTTTGCAGCGTGCTGCACAGCAACTCGACTTGCCGCTGACAGTGCGATCAGGCTTTTAGGACACCTCAATGACCCAAAGACCCAACCCGCTCAACGCGTATCTCGGCCACTTAGGTGCCGCGACGATCGAATGGATTGGCGTCCGTCCGCGACGACGCGAGCCGCTGGTGGCCGTTACCGACGCGGAGGCAGTCGCTGATCTGGGGTTGCGTGGGGACCACCGCATGACCAAAACACCGGGTTCGGGCCGGCAGGTCACGTTTATTTCCCGAGAATTTGTGTCCCAAATTGAGCAGCACCTGGCCAAAAGTGACCTCGACCCTGCGGTGCTGCGACGCAATATCGTGGTGTCGGGCATTAACCTCAATGCCCTGCGGCGACAGCGGTTTTGGTTCGGTGAGGCGCTCTTTGAGGCCACTCAGCTCTGTCATCCGTATGCGCGCATGGAGGCTGAGCTTGGGCCCGGTGGCGTCGTCGCGATGATGGGTTACGGCGGGCTCTGCGCCAAAGTATTGCAAACAGGACAGATCGCCATTGGCGATAGTCTGAGGCTGGCCACGTCATGACGGCTCTGCTGAACGCCATAGCAGTCCCACTCGATCAGGCGATCTGGGTCCTGTTGTCGGTGTGCTTGGCCGCTTTGATGCGCGCGTTTACCGGGTTTGGATTCGCGATGTTGGCGGTACCCGTCTTTTCACTCTTTTTATTGCCCGGCGATGCCGTTGTGTTAAGCGCCGCATTGGCCCTCATCCTTGGGTTGATCGGTTACCGCTCTTGGTGGCGACAATTTCCGGTGGCGCCCGCCGTGCCGATGATCAGTGGGTCGGTGGTGGGCACCGCCATCGGTGTCTGGTTTCTGGCGTCATTATCGGTGGCGCAATTTCAGCTGTGGATCGGTCTTTCGGTGGTCGTGGCGTCGGTGGCGCTCTCTCGTGCTGAGGCGCGCGAGCGCGTTGCCTCACCGTCGGTTTCGGTCGGCACGGGCGTGCTGTCTGGCCTGATGAACGGCGCCTTTGCGATACCGGGACCGCCAGTGGTGATGTATGTCATGGCGACCATGGCAAATCCGGCGCATTCACGTGCTTTTTTGATGATGTTTTTTGTCTGCTCCAACATCGTATCCCTCATCATGTTCGCGTGGGCAGATCTGGTCACACCGCAACCCTTCCAACTGCTGTGGATCGCCTTACCGGCTATGTGGCTGGGCAATCTGCTGGGTAATTGGGCGTTTGAGCGATTTGCGGGGGAGGCCTACCGCCCCGTAGTGGTCGGGCTGTGCATTGTGATCGGCATGGCGATCTCATTGAGGGCGCTGTTTGGGAGCTAGTTCCGTTTGAGCTAATCTTGTTGGAGTTAGCCTCGTATGAGTCCGCAGTGCGTTATTGCTTCGTGTTGTCTCGCACAATTTTGGCCTTTTGCCGCTCCCAATCGCGATTCTTTTCGGTCTCGCGTTTGTCGTGCAACTTTTTCCCCTGTGCCAATTCGATCCGCGCTTTCACCAGATGCCCTTTCCAGTAGAGAGCAGTGCACACGCAGGTTTGGCCTTTTTGTGTCACGCCGGCATTGATTTGCGCCAGCTCTTTTTTGTGGAGCAGTAGTTTTCGAGTCCGCGTGGGGTCCGTGACAAAGTGTGTCGAGGCAGTGCTGAGCGGGTTAATGTTGGCACCCAGCAGAAAAGCCTGACCGTCTTTCATCAGGACATAGGAATCCGTGAGCTGGACTTTGCCTGCTCTCAATGCCTTCACTTCCCATCCGGTCAACGAGACGCCTGCCTCAAAAGAGTCGAGCAACTGATACTCGTAGCGTGCTCTTTTGTTCTGCGCGATGGTATTGTCTGACGGCTTTTTACGTTTGGAATTTGCCATGCCCCCATTATACGGCCGAGCGCGCCTTGCTGTGCCGGTATTCTTACGACCTTGGTGGTGGTCAGGGTCGGTTGACTCATGGTGGCTCAGTGCTCGATCGTAACGTGCCCCAACCCTGGGCAGCCCGTACCACACTGGTTTTGACGCTGACCCTTGTTGCGATCGCGCTGGGCAATCTTCAGCGGATGCCTTTTTTACTCGGCGAGCACGGGGGTGCGGTTTTCTTCTTACTGTACTTATTGGCGCTGTGCCTGCTGAGCGTGCCACTGTTAATTGCTGAGGTCGTGGTGGGCAGTTACGGACGAGCGTCTCCTCATCGTGCGATGGAATGGGCTGCCAGTGCCGCGAATGCGAATCCGCGCTGGCGGTTTTTGGGGTTGGCCCAGGGGTTGTTGGGGCTGCTGGTTGCAGCCATTGCCGCGCTCTTTGCCGTGTGGTGTTTCGATCGTGCCCTGGTGATTCACTCAGGCGCGATGGCGTCAGGGAGTCCGGCCGAGGTGGCGGGCAATTTTGTGAGCGCGATGAGTGACCGTGCCGGGCAGTTCATCAAAGCACTGATGGGTTTAGCCGCCGCGGGTGCCTTGTCCGCAATGGGTATTCGGTTGGGCATGGGTGTCCTCGCCTGGATCGTGTTGCCCGGGATTGCGATTACCCTGCTTGGGGTGCTGGAGTTCGTGGCCTTACAGACCGATTTGCAACCGGTAACTGCCTTTTTATTTTCCTACGATGGCAGTCAGTGGGGCATCGAGGCGGCCAAGCAGGCATTGATATCGGCAGGGGTGACCTTGGGCGCCGGGCTGGGGGTTGCCATGGCGCTGGGTGCGCAAGCACCGCAAAATCTTCCCTGGGCACGTTCGGTGATTGCCGTGGCGATTCTCGATACCGCGTTTTTGTTTGTTACCGCCATTATCGCTTCTGCGTTGTTGTTTGAGGTCAACGTAGCCCCTAGCGAAGGGTTGGCCGCGGTGTTTGTCGCGCTACCCTATGCGTTTGTCAACGTGCCGATGGGAGAGCTTTATGGAACTCTGTTTTTCTCTGCAATGGCGGCCATTTCCTGGAGTGCAGCCGTCATTTTGATGGAGCCCACCGTGCTGCTATTCGAGCGGGCGGTGGGCCGGCTGGGTGCTGCGATTCTGGCTGCGACACTGGCAGTATTACTCGCCTCCATGCTGTTGTTCTCTTCCGACGCCACGCTGGTGCAGGTCAGTGCGATGCTCGGAGAGTGGTTGTTGCCATTCAGTTTATTGGCGATGGCGTTGTTTGTTGGGTGGCAACTGCCGCGTCCGATTCTGCGCGGAGAGCTGTATCGTGAACCGCGATGGCTGTTTCGTTTATGGTGGTGGGTTATGCGGTGGATGGTCCCTCCGGTCTGCGTGGCGTGGCTCGTCAGCGGTGTGATCTGATCGACAACGTCTACAGGGGGACTTCGGTACACTACAACGATGACTGTGATTGAAAGAAGTGCGTTGCTGGCGCATCCCGTCGAACAGGTCTTTGACCTAGTAGCCGATATTGAGCGATACCCGGAATTTCTCAAAGGCTGTGTTGGCGCCGATATTCTGAAACGAGACGACGATCAGGTGACGGCAACCCTGCGCTTATCTCGGGCAGGCATCAGTCATGGGTTTACCACGCACAACACGATGCAGCGGCCGCACCGCATTGATTTGGCGTTAGTGGACGGACCCTTTAGCCACTTTGCTGGTCATTGGTCTTTCTTAGCACTGGGAGACGACGCCTGCAAAACCACTTTACAATTGCACTTTGAACTCGCCAGCGGCATCGCCAGCGTCGCTGCCGGCAAATTATTCGACAAGGTGGCCTTAGATCTTGTGGATGCGATCGTGACCCGAGCGGGCCAGCAGTTGGAGCAGCACTCATGAGTAGTTCGATCCCGGTTGAAGTGGTCTTTGCGTTGCCTGACAAACAGCGCATTGTGAAGCTACAAGTGCCGGTGGGCACAACCGCCTTCGATGCCGTCACGCTGAGTGAAATTGATCAGTTTTTTGAAGAGTTAACGATTAGCACAGAGTTAAAGCTGGGTGTTTGGGGTAAGGCGGTCACGGCGGATCGGGCGCTTGAAGCCGGTGAGCGAGTCGAGATTTACCGTCCCCTGCTAGCGGACCCCAAAGAAGTGCGCAAAGCCAGAGCCGCGCGGGCAAAAGCCGCTCGCGATGAGGGTGTGGAGTAGGGTCTGAGTCAGGTCTGCAGGGCGAGGTTCGACGCCCAAGCCTTAACGGTTATAGCGCTGTTTCAGCGATGTCGGGTAAGTCCGTCTCGCCAGTAGCAGTTTCGCTACCATCGACTTCTGGCATATCTGTCGAGTCGGCATCCATCGTCTCGGTGACGTCCACTTGCTCGCTGTCAGAGGCGTCACTGATTGCCCAATCTGGTGCGTCAGGGCCCTCTGCACGGGCCAGTTCATCGCCGTCGAACCAGAGCGTGAGGCGCGTCTCCGCTAGGGTCTCGGTACCGTTGCGTAACAGGTATCGATAATCCCATCGATCAGCGTGAAAAGAGTCCTCAATGAGCGGGGTTCCCATGATGTAGCGGACCTGTCGCTTGTTGAGTCCTGGCCGTAATTTTTCGACCATCTCCTCGTTCACGACGTTGCCCTGTTCGACGTTGATGCGATAGACCCCGGGAAAGCCGAAGTTACTGCCGCACCCTGCTACTGCACACAACAGGCAGCCCGTCATTGCCCACTTTAAATAGCTCATCGTTCTTGCCACTTTGTCTTCCAAGCTCACACCAGTGCTGGCATGATACCGTTAAACACCACTTGCAGAGAACTATTCACCCATGTCCACAGAGAATCGCGATTTAAAGAAGGCTGGCCTCAAGGTGACTGTGCCGCGACTTAAAATACTCTCGATGCTGGGGGACGCGGCTGGCCAGGGAGATCACTTCTCCGCTGAGGACCTCTACCAGCGCCTACGCGATACCGGAGAAGACATCGGTCTAGCGACGGTTTATCGCGTTTTGACGCAATTTGAGACGGCGGGCTTGGTGATTCGGCACAACTTTGAGACGGGTTATTCGGTCTTCGAAATGGCGTCAGACCATCACCACGATCATATGGTCGATGTGGAGACCAATGAGGTCATCGAATTTATCGACGACGAAATAGAAAAGCGTCAACACGACATCGCTGAAGCGCATGGCTATGAGATTATTGACCACTCCTTAGTGCTGTACGTGCGCAAGCGCCCTAGCGCCTAAATACCCTCAAGCATCTCCCGAGCATGGGCTAGCGTGCTGTCCGTGAGTTTGGCCCCACCCAGCATGCGCCCGATTTCCTGAACTCGGTCATCAGCGTTGATATAAGACAAGGCAGACCTGACTTCGTCCTCTCCGTCTTTGGTGATTAACAGGTGCTGTTTGCCTTTGGCCGCGACCTGGGCTTGGTGTGTCACCACCAATACCTGGCTGCGCGCCCCCAGGGTGGCGAGCAGATCGCCCACTATTTCAGCGACCCCGCCACCAATACCCACATCCACTTCATCAAAAATCATGGTGGGTGAAATGGTGGTGTCGGTGGCGACCACTTGCAGCGCAAGGCTAATGCGCGACAGTTCACCACCAGAGGCCACTTTATTCAGCGGACCGGGTGAGGCGCCGGGGTTGGTTGCGATCAAAAATTCAATGTCTTCAGCGCCCCGAGGATCCGGTTCGTCTGACTTGAAGGGGATCAGCGCCACATCAAACTGACACTTCGACATTGCTAATTGGCCCAAGGTGTCCATGACCCGCTGTCCCAGCTTCACCGCGGCCTTGCGTCGTAAGCCCGATAGCTTTGTCGCATGACTGCGCCAGTCGAGTGCGGTGTCCTCCAGCGC